>CAMZBE010000266.1 GCA_947304475.1 uncultured Clostridia bacterium | reverse complement strand
AGTCCCGGAACGCCGACGCCTCGATGCGCGTGATCCCGTCGGGGCAGACCACGCTGGTCACGGTCAGGTTGCCGTCGAAGGCGTGTTTCCCGATCGCGGTCAGCCGCAGCGTCTCGCCGTCCAGCCGCACGGTCTCGGGCAAATAGACGTCACCCGACGCGTTCGACGCCGAGACCAGGATCGCCTCTCCTTTCGGATTTGTGCGTCCGAAGCGGAATCCGCTCTCACAGGTGCCTCCGGGATCCGAGAGATCCGCCGCGATCCGGTAAACGTCCGAGAGCAGGTTCGCCGGCTCGTAGGGTTCGCCGTTCAGAATACAGGTCGGGACGTAACCGCCGACCGTTTCGGCGTAAAGGATCGCGTCTGCGTTTTCCCGCGGGATTTCGCGGACGCGGGTGAAGTCGGTCCCGTCGAGCAGGTAGAACCAACCGTCGAAGAAGACGCCCCGGCTCTCGTGGTCGGCAAGCGACGCCGAAAGAAAGCGGCGCTTTGTCCCGTCGTCGGCGCGCACAAGCCAGAGTTCGGTGCCCGCGTGGACAAGCCATCTTCTGCCGACGCTCTCGCCGTATTCGACCACTCCGTCCTCGTAGGGGAAGATCCCGTTGATCTTTCCCGAAAAGGTCGCGTGGAGCCTGAACCCCGGAACGGTCCGCCACGCCGGCTCGCCCGGAATCGCGTAGTCGCGGTACAGGTTGCGCGCTTCGACCGGTCTTCCGCCCGCGCCCGAGGGATCAAAGCCCGAAGACGCGGCGATCTTGCGATGTACGGTGCCCGCCATTGATAATCCCCCTTACCAACCGTTCCCCCGCACCGAACGATCCCCGTCAAAAAGACGGAGCGTGGCGCGGAGCGCGGCGTATTTGCGCAGATAGATCTCGTAGTAGAAGCGCGCCTTGTCGGGCGCGTCGTCCAGCCACAGATAGGACGCAATCAACTCGGGAAGAAGCCGGGCGACCGCCCCGTCGAGCGGAATCGCGGCGTCGCTGCCGTCGGCGTCCGACACCGTCGCGGGAGCAAGGCGGATCACCGCGGTATATTCCCCCGCGGGCGTCCCCGCCGGAAGCAGGAGCGCGTCGCCCGCCGTTCTGTATTCCCCGGCATAGGGCGCGCCCCGGTACTCGACGAAGGGGGGGTGGAACGCAAAAAAGTCGGGGCGCTCGTCACAAACGCGGTATGAAAGATACCCGCTCTCGTCGTAAAGACCGTCGGCGGCGTCCCCGTCGAACGCCCGTACCGAGAGCACGTCGCAGTCCCCGCCCGCATCCCCGTCGACGAACAGGAGCGTGCCGCTCCCCTCGACCTTGCGGCAGAAGGAAGCCGTCCGTCGTCCCGTCGCAAACGGAAAGCGCGTGTCCCCGCGCCCGTCCCGCAAAACCAGAACGCCCGTCCCCGAGACGCGCGCCGCGAAGGCGCGCGCACTTTCGGGCAGAGAGACCGTGACGATCTCCCCGGAACTCTTACGGATCGGGGAAAAAGAGGGGAGCAGATCGGCGGGAGGACGGTGATAGAAGACGACGCGCGCCGTCCGCGGGGAAAGAGCGTCGAGTTCCGCGATCCCCCGGTTGAGCGCCGGGATAAACCCGCGGCGGATCGCCTCGTCGTTCAGCCGCGTCTCAAAACCGAGACAGGCGACTTCCGCCTGCAACTCCCCGACCGTCATAACGCGGACGCCCCCGAGACGCTGCTCGCGCTGTCGACGGCGAGCAGAATGTGCTTGTAGGTACCGAACCCGACGCCGAAGCGGCATCTGCCGTTCCAGACGTAGTTGCCGGTGTGGTTGTCCACCCAGTTGGTGACGGTCAGCGGGATACGGTTGAAGAAGAGGTTACCCGCGAGGTTCTTGTTCGCCTCGCTCGACATGATCATACAGCGGTCGTCGGTGGTCTGCCAGCCGGGCAGGATCACGATGTTCCAGTTCCCGTAGTGCAGGTTGATGTCGTTGTAGCCGTTGCCGAGCGCGCCGTCCGAACCGCAGACCTTCTTCGCGATGGTCTCGGCGGCGGGACGGTTGCCGGGAAGGATCAGCGTGTCGGCGGTGTAGCCGAGGGGTTCGCCGTTCTCGTCCTTCATGTTCCGGAGTTTGACCGCGAGGGCGGCAAGCGCCTCCTCGAAAACCTCGGTCGAAGCGATGCGGCTCCCGCTCACGGTCGACGCAAAGACGTCGCCGTAGAAGTAGTTGGTCTGCGTGCCCGAGGTGCGCTGACCGCCCCACCGGTGGGACGAACTGAACAGCGGGTTGCCGTCGGGGGTGGTCAGATCCAGCGTCGCCCGGGCAAAGGTACCGCTCGACGCCGTACCGTTCGCCAGCGCGTATTCGCAGATCTTGTTCTGCGTCTTGAAGTAGGCGCGGGTAAAGTTTTCTGCGCGGCGCTTCGCGTCGGCGGCGACGCCGTATCGGGCGTCCTCCATCATCTGCGCGGTGACGGTGAACTCCTTCATGAACTGGATGTGTTCGATGAACTTCTTGTAGGTCTCCGCCAGATCGTCGTTCTCGGCGCCGGCGCCCTCTTCGACC
>CAMZBE010000265.1 GCA_947304475.1 uncultured Clostridia bacterium | reverse complement strand
TACTATAAGATCACCGGCTGGGACAAGGAATTTGCCCCGGCGACCGAAAACGTCACCTATACGGCGACGGTCGGAGAATACGGACTGACGACCTACACCATCCGCTTCCAAATACCAAACAGCGGGATCGTGAACGTCGAAGTTCACGAGGGCGAGATGCCGACGCCGCCCGCGGGATACGAGACCGACCTTTCCAAAACCGAGATCATCGGGACCTTTGACCATTGGGAACCCGAACTGGTCGCCCCGACCGCCGAAAACATGGCGGACGGGAAACCCGTCGTTTATCAGCCCAAATACAAGTACACGACACGCTACTACACCGTGACCTTCGTCGTCGGGGATCTGACACGCGAAGTCAAAGCGGCGGGCAAAACGATCCCCCAATGCCCCGTCGATCCCGCCAAGAAATACGCAAACGATATCACCGTCCAATTTGCCGGATGGGATAAGGAGATTGTTGCCGTGACCGAAGATACGACCTATACCGCGGTGTATGAGAGTACCGCGCAGATCCTTGCCGCCAAGGACGGCGCGAAGGGCATCTTCACGATGACCTACGACGACGGGAGATACAACACGGCGGTCCGGGTGAACGAGGAAAACAAGAAATACGGGCTGAACGGTTCGATTATGATCGTGCCGAACTGGAACAAGAATAACCCCGACTTCACCTTTGACGGCGGCTCGATCGACAAGTGGAAAGCACTCTTCAGTCAGGGAACGCTCGAACCCCAGAGCCACAGTATGTCGCACGAAAACACCGGCATTCTCGCCGACGAGACCGGCAATCAGGACGTTTGGGATCTGCGCAAATATAACAACTATCAGGAAAACTACGAATACGAACTCGTCCAGTCGAAGTCGGCGATCCGGAAAGCGTTTCCGGGAAGCGACGTCATCTGCTTCGCGCCGTCAAACAACACGCTCTCGCACGTCAGTTGGGCGTCCGACGGGAACGGTCATCTGCTGAAGAACGCGAGCGGTCAGTATTACCTCGTTCAGGACGGCGGCGCGACCAAGGTCGCCGAGGCGACCTACTACGCGATCCGCAAGGGCAATCGCGGCGTGCAGTCGCTCAACCCCACGCTCAATAACGAGCCCGGCGGATGGTACAACCTGCGCATCCGCGCGTTCAAGGATCACAGCGGCGACGACAAACTGGTGCAGGGTAGACAGTGGCTCGACGACACGGTAAAGGACGGCAACTGGCTGATCGTGATGTGCCACGCGATCTCGGTCGGCGGCGGGGATATCAAGCAGTCGCTTGCCGATCAGTTCTTCTCCTACGCCGGGAATTACGTCAAGAGCGGCGACCTCTGGGCGGCGACCTTCGGCGACGCGACCAAGTATATCCGCGAGCGTCAGAACACCACCGTCTCGGAACGCTACGAGAACAATACGGTCTACGTCGATATGAAGATCAACCGCACCGCCGGGGACGGCAAATACCTTGCCGCGTCCGTCTTCGACTATCCCCTGACCGTCGAGGTACGCGTCCCCTCGAACTGGCGCACCGTTTCGTATTCCGACGGCGGAAACGCCAGAACCGCGACCGTCTACACCCGTGACGGAGCGTCCTACGCAATGGTCAACCTGACGCCCGGCGCCGACAGAACCGTCGTAACGACCGCGATCACCTCTGCAAACTGATCTGACGAGGGGGGAGCCGGACGGGCTTCCCCCTTTCCTTTTCCCGCCATGCCGAAAAAAGGAGTACTGCCGTGAAACGAACCCTCTTTTTACTGATTCCGCTCGTTCTGATCCTGCTCTTTTCGCTTTTGCTGTTGTCCGCCTGCGGCGGGGACGGCAGGGAGACCGAGGCTGCGTCAGAGTACACCGTCATCTTCTCGGTCAACGGGAGCGAGACCAAAGTGACCGTCCCGGCAGGGGAGATCCCCGCGTACCCGGGCGAGACGAGTTGGGAAACGCCCGAACACTTCTGTAAGATCACCGGTTGGGAACCCGCGATCGCCCCGGCGACGGCAAACGTCACCTATACGGCGAACGTCGGCGAATACGGGCTCACGACCTACGACGTCCGGTTCAACATGAACGGCGACGGCAGCAATATGGTGACGGTCGTGACGCACGAGGGCGAACTTCCGACGCCGCCCGCGGGATACGAAACCGACCTGTCCAAACCGGGCAAGGTCGGCACCTTCGTAAACTGGACGCCCGAACTGGTCGCCCCGACCGCAGAGAATATGGCGGGCAAGAAGGTCATAGTCTACACCCCGGTCTACACCTACAAGGTCGGGACCTACACGGTCACCTTCAACGTCAAGGGCACGGAACACAAGGTCGAAGTCAAGGGCAATACCCTCCCCGTCTGCCCCGTCGATCCGGCGGCGTCGGAGACGGCTACCGACAAGTTTGCCGGGTGGGACGCCCGGATCGTCCCGGCGGTCAAAGACGTGACCTACACCGCGTTTTACGGGGCAGCCACCGAGATCATGCAGGCAAAGGACGGCGCGAAATCCATCCTTACGATGACCTACGACCGGAACACGAC
>CAMZBE010000264.1 GCA_947304475.1 uncultured Clostridia bacterium | reverse complement strand
GAACTGCGACGTGACCGCCTGTTTTTTGGTCTTCTTGGACTTATCGCGCTGATCGCCTTTCGCTGCGATGGTCTCCAACAGCGCGGCGATCGACGGACGCGGTCTCTTCTCGATCATTTCAAGACCGAGTTTGACGAGCAACCGGTTCTCCCCGACGACCGGAACGACGTCGGCGATGGTGCCGAGCGCGACGAGATCGCAACAGGAGATGGCGACCGTATTGACCGCGGTGATGCGGTCTGCGCCGGTCAACGCCTCTTCGAGCGCACAGAGCAGTTTGAAGACCACGCCGACGCCGGCAAGCGACTTAAAGGGGTACGAGCAGTCCGCGCGTTTTGGATTGACGACCGCGACGGCGTCGGGTATGCTCTTCCCGCATTCGTGGTGATCGGTCACGACGAAATCGACGCCGAGTTCCTTCGCCCGTTCGACTTCGTCAATCGCGGAAATACCGGTATCGACCGTCACGATCAGTTTCGTACCGTCCCGGGCGATCCGCTCGACCGCGTCGAGGGAAACGCCGTATCCTTCACCGGTCCTCTCGGGGATATAGTAGGAAACGTCCGCACCCTTTCCACGCAGATAGAGCCAGAGGATCGAGACGCTGGTCACGCCGTCGGCGTCGTAATCGCCATAGATCGTGATCTTCTCACGTTCGGAAAGCGCCCGTTTGATCCGATCGGTCGCGTTTTTCATATCCGCGAGCGCGAAGGGGTCACCGAGTATTTCGTTTGCAAGGGAAAAGTACGCTCTCGCGTCTTCCGGCGTGCGGTAGCCGCGGTTCCAGAGCAGACGCGAGACGACGGGATCAATCCCGAGCGCCTGCGTCAGCGCCTCTTTACCTGCGACCGCCTCGGGCGAAAGATCGTCGAGAATGCGCCAACGCTTTTCTCCTTTGATCTCAAAAGAAGCGGAATTCATATCACTTGTGAGCGGATCGCTCTGCCTTTCTAATTAATCGTTTTGAACGACGTCACAGCGCAGCAAAGCGCGACATCAGTGCGACGGCGGTTCGGCAGCCGTCGGATGCGGACGAGGTAATCCCGCCGGCGTATCCCGCGCCTTCACCGCAGGGATAGACGTTATCGAAGCCGATCGCCGTCCGGTCCTCCCCCCTGACGATCCGAACGGGAGAACTGGTCCTCGTCTCCGGCCCTGTGAGAAAAGCGTCGTTCGAGGCAAACCCCCGGATCCGACGGTCGAACGCCCGGATCCCGCGCGCAAGACCTTCGACGACGTAACGCGGCAGATATTCCCGTGGATCGACGATCCGGACGTCCCCGTCAAGATAGGACGGAACGACGGATCCCACGGATCTGGAAATCTTTCCGTCAAGCAGATCCGCGACCGTAACGCCGGGTGCGGCGTACCTGCCTCCGCCGGCGGAAAAGGCGGCGCGTTCAATCATCTGCCTGAAAGAGATCGCGCCTTGAGGCGTGTTCCCGAAGTCGTCGGTGAAAACCGATACGCATACCGCGGAATTCGCGTTCCTTGCGTTCCGCGCATGATAGGACATACCGTTGACGACGACGGTGCCTTCTTCGCTCGATCCGCAGATGACTTCCCCGCCCGGGCACATACAAAAGGTATAAACACCCCGTGCGGAAGTGTCGCACGAAAGGTTGTATTCAGCGTGTCCGAGCGCCGGATGCCCGGCAAACGAACCGTAGAGTGCGCGGTCGATCAACTCCTGCGGATGTTCGATCCGCATACCGATCGAAAAGGGCTTCGGCTCGATCCGAAAACCGTCCGAAAGAAGACGAAGAAACAGGTCTGACGCACTGTTTCCGACGGCAAGTATCAACGCGCCGCAGGGGATCTCCCCACGATTGGTCAGAACCGAAACGGCGGAACCGTTCTCTGTTTTCACTTCGGTTACTTCCGTATGAAAACGGAATTCGACGCCGGACGACGCAAGGTGTTCGATCATACGGGAAAGAACGACGCGAAGACGGTCGGTTCCGACGTGCGGACGAGAGGATAAAAGGATATCCTCCGGCGCGCCGAAGTCGACGAAACGGCGAAGCACGGTCGAAACGGCGGGATCGTTGATTCGCGTGACGAGTTTCCCGTCCGAAAAAGTTCCGGCGCCGCCCGCACCGAACTGAATATTCGTCGCGGGATCCAGAACGCGGTTCAGACGAAACCCGTCGACGGTCGAGATGCGTTCGGGAAGAGAACCGCCGCGTTCCAGGACGATCGGGCGGTAACCGTTCTCCGCAAGCAAAAGGGCGGCGAACAGTCCGGCAGGACCGCTGCCGACGATCACGGGCCGCTCGGTGAGTTTCCGGTCTGGTGTTCCGACCGAAAGATCCATCTCGTTTCTCACCGCCATCCGGTTGCGTCTCAGAAGTTCGTCCGATAAAGCCGGAAGGTCGCCCGAGACCAACACCGACACCGTGAAGCGGATATCGTCGCGGTGCCTTGCGTCGACCGAACGGCGAAAAAGCGAATAGCGCAGGTTTCTTGACGGCATAATACCCGCTGAACGCAGACGAGCCTCCGCTTTTGAAAATGC
>CAMZBE010000263.1 GCA_947304475.1 uncultured Clostridia bacterium | reverse complement strand
GAAGCCCGGCATTTCGGCGGTCTCGCCGCCGATCAGCGCGGCGCCCGACTGGACGCAGCCGTCCGCGACGCCCGACACGATGTCGGCGATGCGCTCGGGCACGTTCTTGCCGCAGGCGATGTAGTCGAGGAAGAACAGGGGTTTCGCGCCGCAGCAGATGACGTCGTTGACGCACATCGCGACGCAGTCGATCCCGACCGTGTTGTGCCGGTCGAGCAGAAACGCCAGTTTCAGTTTGGTGCCCACGCCGTCGGTGCCGCTGACCAGGATCGGTTCGGTGATACCGGTAAGGTCGGGGGCGAACAGTCCGCCGAACCCGCCGATGCCCGACACCACCCCGGGAGTGGTCGTGCGCTTGACGTGGCTCTTCATCAGGTCGACGGCACGGTAGCCGGCGGTGATGTCCACGCCCGCGTCGGCGTACGCCTTGGATCTCGAATTCTCAATCATCGTTTTTCTCCTTTCCGTTCCAGCAGTAAGTGCAGAGTTTGCATTTCGGAAGTCCGATCGCGTCGGCAAGTCCGTCGAGCGTCTGAAAATCGACCGACGCAAGGTGCATCTTTTCGCAGATTGCCTTGCGCATCCGCTTTCCGCGCTCGGTCGAACCGTCGCTGTACTCGTCGAGGTGCTTCAGCCCCTCTTCCCCTTCGAGTTCGACGATGACGTTCCGGGTGAGCAGTTCCATATCCCCCGTGGAACGGGTAAAGTTCAGGTATTTGCAGCCGTACATGATCGGCGGGCAGGCGGAGCGCATATGCACTTTCTTCGCGCCGCTCTCGTAGAGGAACTCAACCGTCTCGCGGATCTGGGTTCCCCGGACGATCGAGTCGTCGACGAAGAGCAGTTCGCGTCCCTCGATCAACTCGTCCACCGGCACCTGCTTCATTCTGGCGATCCGGTTACGCTCCTTCTGGCTCGACGGCATAAAACTGCGCGGCCAGGTCGGGGTATACTTGATGAAGGGGCGGGCGAACGGAATGTGGCTCCTGTTCGAGTAACCGATCGCGTGCGGCGTCCCGGAGTCGGGCACGCCCGCGACGAAGTCGACGTTCGGCAGGTTGCCGTTCTTCTCGTCGTTTTCCGCCATGATGCCGCCGTTGCGGTAGCGCATCGCCTCGACGTTCACGCCCTCGTAGGTCGAGGTCGGGAAGCCGTAGTACGACCAGAGGAAGGAGCAGATGTGCATCTCCTCGTAGCCCTCGAAGAGCACCGTCAGCCCGTCCTTGTCGATCTCGACGATCTCGCCGGGGCGCAGATCGTAGGCGTTCTTGTAGCCGAGTTTCTCGTAAGCGAAATGCTCGAACGAAACGCAGTAGCCGTCGCGGCTCTTGCCCACGCGGACCGGGAGCCGCCCGTCCTTATCCCTCGCCGCGATGATGGTCCCGCGGTCGGTCAGGACCAGAATCAGCGCCGTTCCGTCGATCTTGTCCTGCGCGTAGCGAATCCCCTCGACGAGGTCGCCCTTGCGGTTGACGTAGGCGCCGACCAGTTCGGTCGAGTTGACAGTTCCCCCGGACATGGCGTTGAGTTGCCCGCCGTTCTCGCGCAGGTAGGCGCAGGTCAATTCCTCGGCGTTGTTGATGACGCCGACGAACGAGAGAGCGCAGGTTCCCCAGGTCGAACGCATCAGGAGCGGTTGGGGATCGGTATCGTTGATCATACCGATCGCCGCCGTGCCGTCCATTTCCTCAAGAATCCCGTCAAACTGCGTGCGGAAGGGGGCGTTCTGAATGTTGTGGATCTTCCTTTGGAACCCCGTTTCAAGCGAGAACGCCGCGATACCGGCGCTCCGCGTGCCGAGGTGGGAATGATAATCGGTCCCGAAGAAGACGTCCGAGAGAACGCTCTTCTTGCCGACCGCACCGAAAAAGCCGCTCATCTTCCGATCAGATAGCCGAGAAGAAGAGGTCGGAGAGCGTCATGGGATCAACGTACTTGCCGTCCTTGTAGACGCGCATATTGCCCGACGCGATCTCGTCGATCAGCATGACGTTGCCGTCTTTATCATAGCCGAACTCGAATTTGATATCGTAAAGAACCAGTCCTTTAGCGGCGAGGTCGTCGGCAACGATCTTGGTGATCTTTTTGGTCATATCCTTGATCTCGTCGTACTGTTTGCCGGTCATGACGCCGAGAACCTCAAGCCCGTCGCGGGTAACCAGCGGATCGCCCTTCTCGTCGTTCTTGAAGGTCATTTCGACGTAGGCGGGCAGATCGGCGCCCTCCTCGACGTATTCGCCGTAACGGCGGAAGAAACTGCCGACCGCCTTATAGCGGCAGATGACCTCGAGCCCGTGACCGAAGACCTTGCCCGGCACGACTTCCATCGTCGTATCGGCGAGGTTGGCGTTGACGTAGTGCGTCTTGATGCCGGCGGCGTTGATCTTCTCGAAGAAGTAGATCGACATCCGCAGGTTGACGTCGCCTACGCCCTCGATGGTCAGACCGATCGAGTTCTCGCCGGGATCGAACACGCCGTCTTTGCCGGTGCAGTCGTCCTTGAATTTCAGAAGGTAGTTGCCGTTGTCGA
>CAMZBE010000262.1 GCA_947304475.1 uncultured Clostridia bacterium | reverse complement strand
ACCGGACTTCTCGGATTTACGCGGGACGACGGAGCGAACGGCGCCTTTACCGGCACTCTGGACGGCGACGGGCATACTCTGACCGTTTCGGTCGGCGAGGTGTGGGGTTTGACGTCCGCGGGCGCGTCGCTTCCAGGCGGATCCATCGACGGCTATATCCGGCGTCACAGATATTTCGGTCTGTTCGCCAAAACGAGTGGCGCGACGTTTACCGATCTGACGCTCGACGGGACCGTCCGCTTCCTGCAGGACGTCGACGGGATCTGCGTCGGCGGGATCTCCGCATACGCGAAAGGCGGACTGACGCTGACCGACGTGACCGTGACCGGATTGACCTATGAATATCTGCTCGGGACGAATTATACGACCTATCTCGGCGGAGCCGTCGGATACGTTACCGGAGACAACGTCGATCTGTCGGTATCGGGCGGTACCTACCGTCCGATCGTGAACGACCTGACTGCAGCGGGCAAGGCTACCGGCAAAAGGACCTACGTCGGCGGCGTGATCGGCTTCGTCGATAGCGGTTCGGATCAGGAGATCGCGTTCAATTCGACAACGATCGGTCTTACCTATACCAAGACCGTCAACACGACTCGCGAATCCTGCTTCGGCTCTGCGATCGCGGGTATGTCCGATCAGGAATACGCCGTAGACAACCGTACGGTCGACCTTTCCGACGTGACCGTGAAGATGAGCGCGACCGGTACTGCAAACTCCAACGTCTTCGGCGGCATTCTCGGGACCGAGTGGCTTGCAGCCGACGTGACGATCAACG
Source organism: uncultured Clostridia bacterium (assembly GCA_947304475.1). Classification (GTDB taxonomy): domain Bacteria; phylum Bacillota; class Clostridia; order Oscillospirales; family CAG-272; genus UBA1740. The sequence goes on along the minus strand of CAMZBE010000262.1, from coordinate 1,785 downwards.
GCGTGGAGATCAATACGGCGTCGATCACCGAGCAGAACACCGCGTCGGCAGACTTCGGCGGGCTTGTCTACCGTGCGACGGGGCACTGGGACGTCAAAGATCTTACGGTAACGGCGGCAAACTTCTCCCTGAAGGCTGCAGGTTCGACCTTCGGCTTTCTCGCGAATAAGTCCTCGACCACCCTTTCCGCGCTCTACCTTGAAGTTGACAACACTGCTTCTCACTACGATATCGGTGCCGTGACATTCACCGGTTCGAGCGGCACGTTTACCGTTTTTGACGAGATCGTGGCGGATACCCGTTTCAACGCACGGGATATTATCCGGAACGGGAACTCGATCGTCTCGATCAAGACGACCGGCAACGAGATCGACACGTCCGGCAATTACAACACCTATCTGAACAAGACCGCGTACGGACAGACGGCGAACGGCGCGGTCAACCCCTACGCGCGTTATTACTACAACGTCGGCTACGCCGTTTCCAATCTTGCGACTGCAAAATACAATTTCTACGTCTGGAGCGTCAAGCAGTACGTCCATCCGACGCTGGCGGCGTGGTTCGGCAATCCCTCGTCCACCTTTGCGGGGGCGATCGATCTGACGGGCATCTCCTACTATCCCATTGATCTTTCGTGTGACGTGACCTTCTCTGCGGCGACCGTCAAACTCGACAATATCAAGATGCAGGCGAACGTCAAGTACGCCTACACGGGTGATGCGGGAACGCGCGTGACGCGCACGGCGAGCCAGCACTACCTGATGCACGCCGCCCTGTTTTTGAACGCGACCGGGAGTATCACCGCGACGGGTAGCCCCGCGGGGTTGACGTTGCAGGGCAACGTGCCGAGGATCTCGAACGATATTTGCGGCTTCCTCGTGTCGGGTACGCTCGGCGGGACCGACAATCTGCTCCCGACCGAACTGGATCTGACCGATCTTGTCCTGAACGGCGTCTATATCTCGAACGGCGACGCGCATTTCACCGATACGACCTACGCGCCTCTCCTGGTCAATGCGGTCGCGAGAAACACGACCGTGACTCTCGACGGAGCGACGCAGACCGGGTACTCGTCGGATCTTGCCGCGTCCAGCCTGATCGGCGACGTCGGCAACACGACGGCGCACGGTATCCACCTGACCTTTACCCGGATCGTGCTTGACGGACGGAACAACGTCTCGACCGACCTTCTCGCGGCGTCCACCACGTCGCTGAACGGCGTATACGGGACGTCGAAATCGGTCTTCAGCCGCGCCACCCTGCTCAACAGTTTCCGGTATGCGGGCGAGAGCGCCGGTACCTATATCTTCACGATCGACGAGGACTGGAACACGTCCACCCACGCGCCGATCCACCACGTCACCTACGGTTACGAGATCACGACCTCGGCAGAAAACGCAGGGAAGCAGAATAAGTACAGCGGCTCGACCACGATCTACACCGATCCCGACGTAGACAGCGAGACGAGTAACCCGTACGACTTCACGACCTATTTCCTGCCTTACGTCTACGTGACCGCGGTGCCGGCAGAATACAAGCACGAACTGATGGTCAACATCACCTATAGCAGCGAGATCACCGGCTTCGGAAAATACGACCAGCCTTACCTGATCGACAGCGGCGAGAAACTGAAGATCATCGCCATGATCATCAAGGGCGACGACGTGACGAGCGAAGTGAAGATCAACCTGCCGGGCGATATGACCTCTTATAACTATACCGCGACGGGGTACGGGGAATACCAGTATTCCTTCGGTCTGACCAACTACTCGTCTTCCGACGTCG
>CAMZBE010000261.1 GCA_947304475.1 uncultured Clostridia bacterium | reverse complement strand
TTTTCCGCTTCAATCATTGCGTCCAACGTGGCATCCTTCATTTCTTCACCCCCTCCTCTGTTTTAATCGCGCTCCCAGAATCCGGAACTCGACACGACGGTACCGGGCGGCGTACTTTCGACCGTCCTGCGCAGTTCCTTCGCGTCGGCAGCGTCGATCCCGAGCGCCCGCGCGAGCAGTTCCGATTCCTCCCCGGACAGTCCCGCCTCAAGCGAGACCGAAAGGATCCCGGAAATCCCCTGCCGGAGCCGACGCGCGCCGTATCTGCCGAGAACGGGGGCGACGCGCGAGACCAGGGTTGCCCGGTCGTCGGTCAACCCCGCCGCAAGGGCGGACGCGTACGCTTCCGCGATCCCCGGCACTTTGCTCGACGCAAGCGTGGAGAGCGTGTTTTTCATCAGGTCGTCCTGGGCGGTTTCCCAATCCTTGAGATAGGCGAGATAGCCCTTCCTGTCGCTTGTCCGTTTGGCGTCGTTTTTCTCCTTCGCTCCCCGGATCGCTTCGCGGTACGCGGCTTCGTTCTGCTCGCGCAGATAGTCGGCGTACCCGGTCCGAGACAGCCCCCGGTCGGCAAGCGCCTCTGCCGCGGCTCCGTAGCCCGGCGCGCTTTTAGACCGTTTCGTCCCGGCTTTCACCGGGGCGTCGGCGGCAGTGGCGGCGCCGTCCTTTTGCAGCCATTCGCGATAGGTGAGCGCGCGGTTTTTTCCCTCAAGCCGTTTCGACAGTCCGTCCGCCGGGCTCGTGTGCCCCACCGGGATCGGCACCGACGAGATCAGCGTCGCCGACGCTTTGCTCTTCATTCTCCCAATTCACCCCCTTTCGGTTGGCAATCCCGCGAAAATACTCCACCTGATCCCGCGCGAAAGGATAATGCGCCCTCTCCTGCTGCTGCCAGTAGCGGAGCAGCGTGCCGGGATCGGTCGGATCGCCGAGCGTCCCCGCCTTCAGGTTGGCAAGATTGCGCTCCCAGAGGGCTTCCCGCCCGGTCTGCGCCCCCTGCCCGAGATCGGCGGAGAAGAGGAAACCGTCGTCGACGGAAAAGACTTCGCGCCCGGGATCGAACCGGTAGAAGTCGTAGCGGTTGAAACTGACGTTCTGTTCCCTGCCCCACGCGTCGAGATAGCGCAGATCGCGGACCTCGTCGGCGTAGGAGAGGTAATAGAGGAAAATCAGGCGGTCGAGTTTCGCGTAGGCGGCGTTCTTCATGCGGCGCTTCGACTCCAGGCGTCCCGCCGTCTGCGAGACCTGGAGTTGCCGTGCGATCCCCGAGATATTGCCGACGTTCTCGTCCATACCCTGATAGGTGTCCGAGATCCCGACGATGCGCTTCGCCTGATCGTAGAGCCGCTCCGCCTCGAGCACGTCGCGCGAGATATCGGGGGTGGTGTCCACTTTTCCGTACTGTGCGGCGCTTTCGCCGGGGCGAAGCCGGATCACCTGTCCGAACACGCTGTTGTTGACCGAGATCTGCGCGTCCTCGGGGACGATCGGCGTGACCGAACCCCGCATCAGTTTCTGAAGGATCCGCGACTCGACCTTGTTGATCGCCTGCTGCTGCGGGCGGATAAAGCCGCAGTCCGATTGACCGAGCAGACGGCGTTCGGCGGCGGTGTTGCGCCGGACCACGATCGGGAACTCGTTGATCTCATAATACGGGAGCACGGTCGGGATCCGCCCGACCGAACCGTCCCCGCGCAGATACGCCGTGACCGGTTGGATCGAACCGCCCCCGGACAGGGGGATCGCGTCGCGGGGGCGTTCGGCGTCGGCGTGTTTATCCCCGATCTTCCGTTTGAAGTAGCCGACGGCGTCCTCGAGCACCGCGTCGCCCGAAAAGACGAAACGGCAGACCGAGCCGTCCTCACCGCGGTAGTAACAGACCACGACGGTCACAGTCTCCCCGATCCCGCTCGCGTCCCCTTCCCGCTCGGCGTCTGCGGCGGTCTCCGGGGTGACGCCGTAGCGGCGGCAGAGTTCCTCGCGCGTCGTATCGAAACGGAAGAAGCAATATTCCATATCCTCGATCCGGCAGAGTTCGGGCTGCGGGAAGAAGTCGCGCGGAGAGATACATTCGACCTTGACGCCGCCCCGTCCCTTTTCGTTCTCTTCCCATTCGACGAGCCACACGCTTCCGCCGTAAACGTAGGTGAATCGTTCGTCGAGATCGTTCATCTCCTCAAACGGGAGTTGATCGCGCACCGAGACGCAGAGCCGCTCGATCGCGTGGGCGAGCCGTTCGCGTTCCTCGCTGTATTCCGCCGCCGTCACTTTGGGCTGCGGGATATCCGAGGACACCTGGCTCTCGACGATCTCGTAAGTAATGTTCCGGACGGCGGCGGCGCGCTCGGTCGAACCGTCGATTTTGTCGTCGCCGCGATACTGCCGCTCGTGTTTGGATAGTTCCTCGCCGATCCCCGCCAGCCGCTCCTTCGCCTCGGCGTAAAGCGCGGAGAAGAAGGCGAGCCGGGATACCCCGTCTTCAATTCTCAAATCGTTTTCTCCTTTTCGGTTTCAGTCAGGTCTGCCGTACCGGCGAAGCAGGTATTCCCGCCCCGCGCGGTCGGCGCGT
>CAMZBE010000260.1 GCA_947304475.1 uncultured Clostridia bacterium | reverse complement strand
TCCGGCTGGAAGGCGCGGTCACTTCTGCCCAGTTTCACCGTGACGGTGAAGGTGGCCTCCTCCCCGGCTTTGTACAGGGCATTGGCATGGTCCTGGGTTACCTCAATCTTGGCGGCGGAAGCCGCGCCCGCCACACACGCGGCGGCGAAAGCAAGGACAAGTATTCTTTTCATGCCGCGGATTATACCACAAACGCCGCGAGATTGTCAAGTTTTTCACGAAAAATCCGTCCGTGCCGATCGGCACGGACGCATCGCTCTTTCCCTGCTCTGAAAAACAAATCTGACCATATCCGCCCCGCTTTTAAAACGGCGGAACGATCCGATCCGGATCGTTCCGCAAGAATTGTTTTGAAGATATATGCTTCGATTTTTTCAGGAACGCGGACGTACCTTTCCCCCGCAGAAGTCGATGAAGAATCGGTCGATCCGTTTGGGCAGGCGGGCGCGGATCAGGATCGCGCGGGTGATCATTACGACGAGGGCGATCGCGGGCGGGATCGCGGGGATCCAGAAGTTCCGTCCCGGGAAGAGGAACGAAACGCCGAGAAGGATCCCGTAGAAGAGCGCGAGCACGGTCAGGCGGGCGAACCCCGCGAGAAGCAGTCCGTACAGGCGGCTGCCGAAGGTCGGTTTCCCGTCTGCGGAATCGTGGGCGAGCGTTCCGCGGATCAGCGCCCCGTCGTTCTCCGCCGTGACCGAGACCGAAAGGTCAAGGTTGCCTTTGGGCGTGACACCCTCCCGGACGAGGAGGATAAAGGTGCCCGTCTCCGTGTCGGATTGCCGCAGAGTAAAGAGCGCACGGCGGTCGCCCTGCAAGGCGTTGTATTCGTCGACGCGCTCCCCGATCGAAGAGAGCAGCGCCCCGGGATCGGTAGCGGTCGAGTATTCGTAAACGGTCGGTTTCACGGTTCGCGTCCTTTCCTTATATATAGTCGCGCGCGTCAGCGGAACAGAACGATCAGCGAGACGAGGAAAGCGAGAACGCCCCCGATCGCCCCGATCGACGCCAGATAGATCAGAAGCCGGATCCGTTCGCGCATCCGTTCAAGTCGGTCGCACAGGATCCGCGTGCTGTCGGCGAGTTCGGTTCCCAGCGCGTCGAGTTGGCTTTCGAGTTTTTCGTTTGCTTTCTTCTGTTGAGCGAGCGCGACGCGCAGATCCTCTCCGTTCGACGGGACGGGCGCTGCCGCCGATCCCTCGGTTTCTGCCCTCTCCGTCCATTCGGGGATCGGTTCAGCCGGAATCTCGTCGGGGATCTCCCGCCGCCGCTTCGCGAGCAGCGCGTCCAGATGCTTGCAGTACTCGTTCAGGTGGGCGAACCCCTCGGGCGTCACCCCGCGTGCGATCAGGGCGTCGCGTCGGTCGTGCAGATGCGCGACGTTGCCGTCGGGCGCCGCCTCTTCGAGAAAGGGCGTGATCTTCTTTCTGCACGAAGCGCAGAAGGCGCGGTCGGTCCCGTTCCAGAGTGCGTCGGTCTCGTTGAAGAAGGTCAGGCGGCTGCCGCAGTTCACACAGTTCATACTTCCTCCGTCGGGGGGATCGTCCCCCTTCTTTTTACTCCCCTATTCTACCATAGTTTTCCCCCTTTGTCAATCGCGAAAAACCGGCAAAAAAAGCACGAAAAACCGCCTTTCAGAGCGTTTTTCGGTCCATTTTTGCAGGATGCGTTTTTGTGCCTACTGCACAACATATTGTGCCAAATACAAAAAATTTTACTATATTTTGCGTTTTGCTCTTGACATCGACAATCGGGAATGATATAATAGACGCAGTTCCGAAAAAAACTGCAAGGGACGCCCGGAAACGTCGACGCGCGACGTCCGGGAAGCGAGCGGTATAAACCGCAGAAATCAAGTGCAGCGACCGATCAGGTTGCCGCACTTGATTTTATCTAACGAGAGGATGAAGGAGAGAATTTTTATGTATCGCGTACAAAAAAGAGACGGTAGTATTGTTGATTTTGACCTGTCGAAGATCAGGGACGCCATCGAAAAGGCGTTTATCGCGCAAAATAAAAACTACGAGGGGAGCGTCATCGACTTTCTTGCCCTGAAAGTGACGGCGGATTTCGAGCCGAAGATCAAAGAGGGGCTTATCCAGGTCGAGGCGATCCAGGACAGCGCCGAAAACGTCCTCGTGCAGTCGGGCTACGCCGACGTGGCGAAGGCGTATATCCTCTATCGCCGTCAGCGCGAGAAAATCCGCAATACCAAGAACGCCGTTCTGAACTATAAAGAGATCGTCGACAGTTACCTGAAGGCGATGGACTGGCGCGTCAAGGAGAACTCGACCGTGACCTACTCGGTCGGCGGACTGATCCTCTCGAACTCGGGCGCGATTACCGCGAACTACTGGCTCTCCGAGGTCTACTCCGGCGAGATCGAGCGCGCGCACCGCGAGGCGGATATCCATATTCACGACCTCTCGATGCTGACCGGTTACTGTGCCGGTTGGTCGCTCAAACAGTTGATCCGCGAAGGGCTCGGCGGTATCCCCGGCAAGATCTCCAGTTCCCCCGCTTCGCACCTCTCCACGCTCTGCAACCAGATGGTCAACTTCCTCGGTATCATGCAGAAC
>CAMZBE010000259.1 GCA_947304475.1 uncultured Clostridia bacterium | reverse complement strand
ATGCTGCCCGTACCGAAATCCGAGCCGCCGAACGACGCGATCTGCGTCTTCAGCGTCGGGATCGTAAAGGCGCCGGTCGCCGAGAGAGCGTGCGTCGTGCCGTAACGGATCCCCTCGCCGTCTTCAACGAAGGGCTTGACGTAAATCGTGGTGTCAAAGTTAAGTTTGTCGATATTGATCACTTTGAGCGCAACCCAGTACCGTCCGGCGTCCGCTTGAATCAGGCTTCCGTTTGCCCAAACGGCGGAATGGACGTTCGATGCCTCCTTGACCTGACAGCCGGTCGCCCCGATCGTCGGGTTGGTATTGGTTTTCGAGAGAACGAAGCCCACGCGCTCGAAATCAAGCGAATTGACGGTAAACAGGAACCGGAGCGCGGTGCTCTCCGACGCGGGCGTATCTCCGGAGACCGATTGCCAGGAATAGTCGGCGATCTCCCCCTTCGGTTGATCGGCGGAGCCGCGGAACGCAAAGAGCAGGACGAGGGCAAGCGCGAGTGCCGCCGCGGCGACCAGAGTCGCGGGCAGCCATCTCTTCTTGACAGGCACGTTTTGCATGTTTTTTCCTTTCAGACGTTCGGTTTTTTCGCGCCCGTTCCCGAATTACAGTATATCCGAAAACGGACGAAAATGCAAGAGGTTCGGGGGTATGGTGTCAAAGAACCGCGTCCGGGGAACGGAGCGCGTTCTTTTCACCCGTTCGGTTTTCAACCGGTTTTTCCGGCGGACAGAACCCGCCCGCAGCGGGGCGCCAAAACCGGGCGCCGCCCGGACGGGTTTCGCACGGGCGGCGTAGGGTTACGGGTTGTGTTCCGGGGATGCCGGCGTTTTCCCGTCGGACGTTTTGCCGAGGCGTTCCGTCATTCCGCCGGCGTTTCGGTGGCAGACGTCGGCAGGTCGTACCATTTTTTCAGGATGTCGTCCAGTTTGGTCTGCTTGCTGGACAGTTCCGATTTGTACTTATCGACGACGAACGAGGAAGTGCCCAGGAATCCCTGCCCCTTCATCCAGGAAGAACTCGTCTTCCCGCTGGTTCCCTCGGCGGCATCTTCAAGCGCCTTGTCGCGGCCGGTGATGACGTTGGCGTAGATGATGTTGAGCATCCGGTCGGTGCCCTGGTTGTAGGTCGTGGTCTTGAACTTGGTCACGACCTGCTGGAAATCCTCGCGGATCGCTTTCGAGTTCTCGTTGCAGTACTGCAGGAACGCCGAAACGGCGCGCGCCTTGTCGGGCGTCGTCTTGACGTTGATCGCGCCGACGTCGGCGATGTTGTGGATCATGGTATTGTATTTCTGTTCGGCGTTGACCTTGGGGATCGGAACGACCGACCAGATCGAGGTCATCGTCTGGAACGATTCCTCTTCGAGTGCGCCGAGAACGATCGGACCGGCAAACAGCAGGGTATTCTCCGCAAATTTCTTATAATGCTCTTTCATGTTTTTGTCGGTTTCGGGGCTCGTGAAGTTGGTTACGTAAGCGCCCTTACCCGAGAATACGCTCGCAACGGCGTCGTAGATACTCCCGAGCAGAGAGGAGTCGTCGTAGTAGCGCACCCACTTCTTGCCGTTGTATTCGCTCGTTTCGTCCTCGATGACGTAGGTTTCGGTCAGTGGAACGCCGGCGGAGTAGACGATCAGGGACGCCGGAAGACCGGTGTACCGGTCGGTGATGATGCCGAGGGTGTCGCCCATCGAGTTTGCGCCGTCTCCGTCGTCATCCACGTAAATCGCCTCGCAGAGTTTACCGAGATCGTCCCAGGTCCAGTTTCCCTGTTCGACGAGGTCGAAGAAACGGACCGAGAGTTGCTCGTCCGTACCAAGCGACTCGTCCACAGGCAGATACGCGGGCGCAAGTCTCGACGCGTTCGCGTCCATCAGGTCGATGTTGAAAGGCAGAACGCCCATCGCGCGGAAGAGTTCCAGGAAGTAATCGCCGCCCATAATATAGGCGCGATCCTCGGTAAACGAGAGACTTTCCATCCAGTCGGTCATCCACCCCTCCGCCTCGAAATCGAAGTAGGAGCCGGGGATCGACTTGATGTCCTTGAACGCGCCGAAGGTCTTCATGGTTTTGTTCAGGTCGTAGAGCATATCGATAAACAGGTCGGGCGCGTCGGTTTGATCCGCCGCTCTTACCAGAGTCAGGATCCGATCCGCCTGTGCGCCCCATTTGAGATCTCTCCATTGGGCGTATTTGAGCGTCACGCCGAGCAGGTCAGCCGCCGCACGGTTCCGGTTGTAAACCTTCTCTTCGATCGTGGACGTGGTCCCGTCGATTACCGCGTCGGGCCCCTGAATGTACTTGTCGTTCTGCGGGATATTTTCCGCCGAAGCGTACATATCGTACTGGATCAGGATCGTCCGGTCCGCCTCCGCGTAGGCGGAAACGGCTTCGCCGATGGGTTCCCATTTGCTCGTCGTCGTGGTAGCGGGGGTAACGTTCGTTCCGGACGAGGGGTTCCGGGTTCCTTCGGCGGTATCCGGTGCCGTCGTAACGGTGGACGTCTTCTTACAGGAAGCGAACGCCGAGACGCAGAAACACAGGCACAGGATCAATGCGAGAATGCCGATCAGTTTTTTCATACCTTTTCTCCTT
>CAMZBE010000258.1 GCA_947304475.1 uncultured Clostridia bacterium | reverse complement strand
GCGGAACCCCGTCTTTTGCGATAAGGGAAGCGGAACGCGCTTGACAAGCCCCTGTTTCTCAAGTTCGGAGAGGTTGCGGTAGATCGCGCTCGGGCTGATCTCCTCGGACGCAACGAGGGAACAGATCTCGGCGACCGAAAGCGTTTCGTCGTGATGTGCTTCCAGAACGTCGAGAAGAAGTTTTCTTTGTTTCGTCGCGTATCGCATCGTTTCACCCTTTCAATTTGCGAACAATTCGCAAATTCAATTATACAACGAAGGTCGTATTGTGTCAAGAGATTATTTCATTTTTTTATTTATTTATATTCGACAAACTCTTGTAAAATTTCCGCAATTGTTGTATAATAGTACACATAAACCGCAATACGTGTGGCTGAAGGGTGCAGATATGACCTTTTTAAGTTCATTGCAACTTGATATCATGCTCTTTCTCGGTGGTGCGTGCGGGATACTTGCCGTCATGACGTTGCTTGCCAGGTCCTTGCCGACAAGAACAAAACACATTCTCGCCGCCATGGAAACGTCGGCGACGTTTTTGCTTATCTTCCCGTCTTGCCTACTATATGGTGCGTATCAGCAACGGATTGCTCTATTTCTTTCTGCTTTTCATTCCGTTTCTTCTGACGCACTACTTGGTCGACCTGTTCATAAACGAAGGGAAACTCAAAAATAAGCCGTTTCTTCTGAAAATCTGCGATTATATTTTCATTCTCGGCGTCATTTTTCTTGTGATTTCACCTTTCCTTCATCTGTACTATTACATAGACGCAGAAAACGTTTATCATCGCGGATCGTGGCATCTGCTTTGCTACGTTTTTCCGTTCCTGATCGTGTTTCTTCACGAAGTGGTCGTCATTCAGCATCGGAATAGACTGGCACGTCGTTTTGCCGTCGCACTGTTCTGTTGCATCGCGCTTCCGATCGTTGCGACGGTCGCGCAGATCTTCCTGTTCCGTTATTTCCCGATTTCTTTGACGACGATCACGATGTCGCTCGTTGTGATCGTGTTCTACACCTTTGCGCTGAACTTCATCAACACGCAGGCGCAGCACGCCAAGGAGCGCGAACTCATCTTCTATACAGAGGCGCGCAAAAAAGAAGCCGAGATGTTCGAGGAAACGACCGAGGCGCTTGCCAACGCCATCGACGCGAAGGACAAGTATACGAGCGGTCATTCGATCCGCGTCGCGATCTATTCCCGCCAGATCGCAAGGGAAGCGCATCTGCCCCAAAAGACCTGCGATCAGGTGTATTTTGCGGCGCTTCTGCACGACGTCGGAAAGATCGGCGTTCCGCTTGAGATCATCAACAAGGTCGGCAAACTGACCGACGATGAATACGCAGAGATCAAAAAGCACCCTGTTTTCGGGTACCAGATCCTCTCCAGTATTCAACAGGCGCCGTATCTTGCGGAGGGGGCGCGGTATCACCACGAACGCTACGACGGAAAAGGATATCCGGACGGTATCATGGGCGTCGATATCCCCGTGATCGCGCGGATTATCGCTGTTGCAGACGCCTACGACGCGATGACGTCGGTCAGGAGTTATCGCGAACCACTGACAAAACAGAAAGTCAAAGAGGAATTGCTCCGAGGGATCGGAACGCAGTTCGATCCGACCTTCGCACGGATTATGATCCGGCTGATGGACGAAGAAGAGAGAATCAGTAACGCGTCCTGAAAAAAGAAACCCCATGCGGGGTTCCTTTTTTCTTTATAGGGTTGTTCTGACCGATTATCGCGTTTACTTTTTCTTTTCGGGTGTTTTTCTCGGGATACCGTGACTGTCTAAACTCTTAACAAGCGATCCGATCCCCACCCGGTTGTCGGCAACGTAAAACAGGCATTTTCCGTCGCGGTCATCTACGACGAGTTGCTTAAACCCTTCCGTATAGGTGTATTCTGCCATCTCGTCAAAACGAACGATCTTCTTTTTAAAGCCGCGGTGTACGATAATATATTCGTCAAAAATGCTTTCGTAGCAGGTCGAGACGACAAGAAACAGAACAAAGAAAAGAGACCACAAGAAGAATAAACTGAAGATCAACGCTACCCACATACCCGGTCCGCGGTCTTCGGGTTGTATCGTCAACACCAACAGAATGGGAATACCGATAAAGATGATTGACATGACGATCAGACCGACGAGACTTGTGATGTACGCGTGCATCGGGGGTTTTGTCCTCTGAACGAAATCGTCCTGCATCCGTTCCTTTTTCGTCTGTCCGTAAAACCAATTCATGATCGGGAAGAAAACGATCGGTAAGATCAAAGCGATAAGGAAGTGCATAGTACTGCTCCTTGAATGTGTTACATACGTTATTATAACAAATTTAGTGATGTTTTGCAAGAGCGGTGCGATGGGAGAAAAGAAAGAGTAACCAAAGAAGGGAGGATTCGACGCGCGTAAACGCGCTAACCTTTATTCACGCCCGAATAAGAGATAGCGGGGACTGTATCGGATGGCGTGAAACGAGAGTTTGTACGCCCTCAGGCGTGCAAACTCAAAGGTTCGAATATGGGCGGAGGACACGAAACAGGACCGGCAGGTGCAAGCACCTGCCGGTCCTGTTTGGCGCGCCCTAAAGGATTCGAACCTT
>CAMZBE010000257.1 GCA_947304475.1 uncultured Clostridia bacterium | reverse complement strand
GATCGTCAACACGGCGACCGGCTGCGGGTTCACGCCGCACTACGAACCGCTCGAAACGATGTACCGGGATCTGAAGGACAAGGGCCTCGAGATCCTCGACTTCCCCTGCAACCAGTTCGCGGGGCAGGCGCCCGGGAGCGACGACGAAATCCACGAGTTCTGCACCGTCAAGTTCGGGACCGAGTTCCCGCAGTTTCAGAAGATCGACGTCAACGGCGAGACCGCCGATCCCCTGTTCGCGTATCTGGCGACCGAAAAGCCCTTTGAGGGGTTCGGCAAGGGGCTGAAGAACGCCATGCTGAACAAGTTCTCGAAGATGAACAACAAGAAGTTCGGCGACAAGGCGTATATCAAGTGGAACTTTACGAAGTTTCTTATTGACCGCGAGGGCGGGGTGGTCGCCCGTTATGAACCGACCGTTGATATGAAGGACGTCAGATCCGCGGTGGAAGAACTGCTCTGACGCCCGACGAAAAAAAGACTTGCGAAATCGCAAGTCTTTTTTCGTTTTGTACGGGTTACGCCACCAGCGCCAGCACCCGGATCAGAAGCAGCCACGCGGTGCCGTAGTAGATGCAGACCGCGACCAGGTCGTTGACCGTGGTGATCAGGGGACCGGACGCGACGGCGGGATCGACACCGATCCGCTTGAAGAACAGGGGGATCGCCGTGCCGACCAGCGACGAGACCGTCATCGCGATCAGGAGCGCCGCACCGACGCAGCCCGACGCGGCAAACGAAAAAAGCCAGTCGTACTCTTTGACGAAGTGGATATACAGCCCGACCATAAGGAAGGAGATCAACCCGAGGATTAAGCCGTTGCAGAGCCCGACTCGCATCTCTTTCAGAACCAGGGACACCCGTTCCCGGAATTTCAGCGTCCCGTCCGAGACGACGCGGATGGTGACGGCAAGCGACTGCGTGCCGACGTTGCCCGCCATGTCGAGGATCAGGGACTGGAAGCAGACGATCAGGGCGATCTTGTCGAAAACGGTCTCGAACATCCCTATCACCGTCGAAACGACGATGCCGAGCACCAAAAGGACCAGGAGCCACGGGATCCGCTTGCGGATGCTGCGGAAGAGCGGTTCCTTCACGTCTTCCCGGTCGGTCAGACCTGCCAGTTTCGCGTAGTCCTCGCCGAGGTCGGATTTGACCGCCTCGGTCAGGTCCTGCGCCGTAATAACGCCGATGACCGTGCCGTCCTTGGACGAAAGCACCGGGATCGAGTCCTCGGAATATCCGCGGACGCGTTCGAGGTTCTCCGCGATGCTGTCGGTATCGTAGACCGACGGATAGGACGTCACAATAAGCGAGTCGAGTTTGGTGTCCTGCCGCGCCACGATCAGGTCTTTCAGGTCGATCGCGCCGCAGTACGCGCCCTCTTCGTCGGTGACGTAGAGCGTCGAGATGTTGTCGTTGTCCGCCGCCTGCTCCACCAGACTTTTCATCGCCTGTTTGACGCTCATATCCTGTCGGATCGTGACGTAGTTGGTCGTCATGATGCTACCGAACTGATCGTCGTCGTAGGAGTGCAGGAGTTCGATATCCTCTTTCGCCTCCGGCTCGAGGAGTTCGAGGACCTGTTCCCTCTTCTCCTCGTCCATGTCCTCGAGGATATCGACCGCGTCGTCCGCGTCCATTTCCTCGATCAGGTCGGCGGCGACGCCGGCGTCCATCTCTTCGAGGTATTCTCCCGCGTCCTCGGAGTAGGCAAGGACCTCGGACATCGCCTCGTTGCCGAGAACGCCGTGCAGACGTTCGCGCTCCTCGGGCGTCATCTCGCCCATCGCGGCGGCGATATCGTTCTCGTGGTAGTCGCCCAGCGCCTCACGCAGTTCCGCGTCGTCCGTGACGGTGCGGATCAGGTTCAGGATCTCGGCGGGATAGTCGACCGGAGCCGGCGTTTCGGTCTCTTCCTCTTCGGGGGGAAGAATCGGCTCAAGTTCTTCGTTCTTGTTCTCGTTTTCCATCAAAAAAACGCCTCCCTTCATTCGGGCGGCATCCGTAACGAAAAACGCGTCAGAGGAGAGTGCCCCCGGCGAACGTTGCGGATCCCGCGTTCAGATTGTCCCGGCATAACGGAACGGTGCTTTGTCGGTCTGTGCCCGCGTCCATCAACGTTTCACCCCGCTTTCGCGTTTCTTTGCTTTTATTGTACCACCGCCCCCCGCGCTTTGTCAAGTCGGGAAAGGCGTCGGACGCACGCTTTTTTATTCTTCCCCCGATTGACAATCCACGCGATTTCTGCTATACTTTTTTGTGTGAACGCGGATCTTTGATCCGGGACAAGGAAGGGTACGTCATGGAAAGAGTTTACGCAGCCGACGCAAAAGCGTATATCGGGCGGGAAGTCAAGGTGCAGGGGTTCGTCGAAAACCTCCGCAACGGCGCCGCGATGGCGTTCATCGTGCTGAAAGATATTTCGGGCAAAGTGCAGATCACCGTCGAGAAGGAGAAACTCCCCGCTCTCGTCCCCGTGATCGACGGTCTGACCCCCGATTCGGTGATTACCGTCACGGGCGTCGCCGTCGAAAACGAGTACGTCAAGATGGGAGGCGTCGAACTGATCCCCTCCTCGATCACGGCGGAGAGCGTTGCG
>CAMZBE010000256.1 GCA_947304475.1 uncultured Clostridia bacterium | reverse complement strand
GATATACGCTCGTAAACTCGCGTGCGATATACGCTCGTAAACTCGCGTGCGATATATCGCGCACGCGCGATTCGATGTGTTCGCTCCGCGAACGAGAGGGATTCTTTCGCGCCGCGCAGGGGCAGGGGCCCCCGCTGCATATCGAGCCGCTTGCGGCATATCGAGTGCGAAGCACATATCGAATTGCGCGGTCCCACGGAGTGCGCAATATTTCGACGTAAGCCTATGTCGCGCGGTGCGACTGATATGTTTGCTCCGCAAACGAAAAACGATCGGTTGTAAACTTTTTTCTTTTCGCCGGGACGGCGGTCTTTTGCCCTTGATTTTCTCACGTTTATCCTGTATAATAGTATCTTGAGGAAATATCGGAAGGGGGAAGACGCCGTGTTCGGATACGTGAAACCGTGGCTTCCCGAACTCCGCGTGCGGGAGGAAGCGACCTACCGCGCGCTCTACTGCGGGCTCTGCCGGACGATGAAAAAGACCGTCGGGCGCCTTTCGACGCTCTCGCTCAGTTACGATTTCGTCTTCTTCCTGATCTGCAGACTGCGCGTGGCGGGAGAAGACGTGACGTCGGTTCCGCGCCGGTGTATCGCCCATCCTTTCCGTCGCCGTCCGACGGCGGACGCGGGGGAGATCGGACGGCTCGCGGCACGGATCTCGGCTCTGCTGACCTACGATCAACTCCGCGACGACCTGCGCGATCGCGGCGCGAAAAAGCGTCTGCGCGCACGCCTTCTGCTGCCGGTTTTCAAAAGCGCGAAACGGCGGGCGGATCTCCCCGACCTCGACGCCGAATTCCGTCGTTGCCTTGACGCGCTCGACGCCCTGGAACGCGAGGGCAATCCGTCCTGCGACGCCGCGGCGGAGACCTTCGGCGCTTTGCTCGGCGCGGCGTTCCGCTACGGGCTCGACGGCGCCGACGCGCGCGTCCTCTTCGAGATCGGACGGCATATCGGTCGGTTCATCTACGTCGCCGACGCCGCCGAGGATTACGACGACGACAAGAAACGCGGGAACTACAATCCGCTGGTCATCTCCCACGGCGGGCGCGATCTGACGTCCGAAGAAAAACACGCGCTCCACACCTCGCTTTTACTGGAACTGACGGCTCTGGAAAGCGCCGTCGCCCTGTTGCCGCCCAAACGCGACGATCTTTCGGAGATCACCGACAATATCCTCTATATCGGTCTGCCGAGACGTGTCGCATATCTCTCGAAAACCCCCGAACAAGAAAGGAACCCCGGTGAAACCCCGGAGGGTGAAACGAAATGAAGAATCCCTATCAGATCCTCGGGATCCCGCCGACCGCGACCGACGAAGAGGTCAAGGAAGCGTACCGCAACCTGGCACGGAAGTACCATCCCGACAACTATACCGCCGATAACCCCCTCGCCGATCTCGCCACCGAGAAGATGAAGGAGATCAACGAGGCGTACGACGCCATCAAGAACGAACGGATCGACGCCAAGGTGCGCGAGGAGAGCGGATATCGCGGGGAGAACCGGGACGGCGCCGGCAGGACCGGCGGCTTCGGCAGAACCGGCGGAGATCCGAACGATCCGCACTACGCCGCCTACTGCGAGGCGCGCCGTTGCCTCAATTCCCGCCGTGCCGCCGCCGCGGACGGGATCCTCTCGCGGATCCCCGAAAACGAGCGCAGCGCCGAATGGCACTTTCTGAAGAGCGTGGTGCTGATGCACCGCGGCTGGATGAACGACGCGATGCGCGAACTCGAAACGGCGTGCGAAATGGATCCCGACAACCAGGAGTACCAGCAGGCGAAAGAGATGCTCAACCGCTCGGCGTCGGGGTACGGCAGTACCTACTATAACGATGGCGCCTACCGCCGCGAGAGCGCGGGATGCTGCGACGCCGATTTCTGCACCACGCTCTGCCTCGCCAATCTGCTCTGCAATCTCTGCGGGGGCTGCCGATGAAACCGGTCCGCGCGCTGACGCTCTCGTCGGTGCTCGCCGCGCTCTCGGTCCTGCTTCTCTTCCTCGGAAGCCTGCTCGACGTTACGGACCTCGCGGCGGTGATGGTCGCCTCGTTCTTCGTCACGCTGGTCGTGATCGAGTGCCGCGGCGCGTGGCCGTGGCTGCTCTATATCGTGGTGTCGGTGCTTTCGTTCCTTCTGTTCCCGGGACGCTTCGTCACCCTCGAATACGCCCTGTTCGGCGGGATCTGGCCGATCCTGAAGTACTGGCTCGAACGGCTCCCGCGTCTGCCGTCCTTCCTTCTGAAACTGCTGATCGGCAACGGGTTGGCTGCCGCGGCGGCGTGGCTCGGGCTGAAGTTTTTCGGGCTTGAGGTCCCCGCGTCGGTCTGGCTCAAAGCGGCGGTCGTTATTCTGTGGGATCTGCTGCTCACGCGCCTGATCGTTCTGTGGTGCGTGAAGTACCGCGCGCGCTTCCGCCGCCTGTTCCGATAACGAAAAGAAAAAGGATATACTATGACGAATATCGGATTTGTTTCCCTCGGCTGCTCGAAGAACCTGATCGACACCGAGGTCATGCTGAAAAAACTTGCCGACGCGGGTTATGCGATCGTCCCCGACGAGACGCAGGCGGATATCGTCGTCGTCAACACCTGCGGCTTCATCGAGAGCGCGAAGCAGGAG
>CAMZBE010000255.1 GCA_947304475.1 uncultured Clostridia bacterium | reverse complement strand
GAAGCCTTCGTCCCACCATTTGCGGGCACCGTTGACGATCACCGGCTTCTCGTAGCGCGTCGCTTCTTTGAGCGAGAAGACCAGTTGGCGAAGGTCCTCGATCGAGTAGATGTCGTGGTGCGGGGCGGGCGAGATGGCGTCCGAACCCTCGGGGATCATACGGGTGCGCGACACGTCCCCGACGATCTTCGCACCCGGCAGATGTCCGCCGATGCCCGGCTTCGCGCCCTGTCCCATCTTAATCTCGATCGCGGCGCCGGCGTTCAGGTAGTCTTCATGCACGCCGAAGCGCCCGGACGCGACTTGAACGACGGTGTTCGCACCGTATTGATAAAAGTCCTCGTGCAGTCCGCCCTCGCCGGTGTTGTAAAGGATCCCGAGTTCGGTCGCGGCGCGCGCGAGCGAGGCGTGGGCGTTGTAACTGATCGAGCCGTAACTCATCGCGGAGAACATGACCGGCATCGAGAGTTCGATTTGAGGCGGGAGCGCGCAGTCGAGTCTGCCGTCGGGCGTCCGCGTGATCTTCTCGGGCTTCTTGCCGAGAAAGACGCGCGTCTCCATCGGTTCGCGGAGCGGATCGATCGGGGGATTGGTCACCTGCGAGGCGTTGATCAGGATTTTGTCCCAGTAGACCGGCAGGGGAGCGGGGTTGCCCATCGAGGAGAGCAGAACGCCGCCGCTGTTCGCCTGCTTGTAGATCTCTTTGACGGTCTCGTTCTTCCAGTTGGCGTTCTCGCGCAGAGTACATTCGCTTTTGACGATTTTCAGCGCCCTCGTCGGGCAGAGCGAGACGCACCGCTGACAGTCGACGCACTTGGTCTCGTCGGAAACCATCACGCCGCGCTCGGTGCTGAAAGCGTGGACCTCGTTTGCGCATTGGCGTTCGCAGACGCGGCACGCGATGCAGCGATCTCTGTCGCGGATCACTTCAAATTCGGGATAAATGAACGCAACTCCCATATCAGTACGCCCCTTCCTTTACGTTCACGACGACCGGTTCGCCGCCCGCCGGCGACCATACGTTTTCCGCCGCGGGTTCCATTGCCCGGATCGCCGCCTCTTCGCTTGCGATATAGACGCGGTCGCCCTTTTCCGCGACCACCATCGACCGGAGTTTCAGCCGGTCGTTCAGCGCCATCAGTCCGCCGTTGTACCCCAATACGATCGAGAACGGCCCCGTGATGAGCAGGCTGGGGAAGACGGTGCGCAGGTAGTGCAGTTTTTCTTTCTCGTACGCGTCCTCTTTGTTTGCGATGGTGCTCCAGAACGGAGCGGCGATCACGTTCGCCGCCTCGGAAAGCGAGAGCCCCTGCCTGCGCGTTAAATAATCCAGTATATAGGTAATGACCTCGGTATCGGTTTGCAGGTTGCATTTGTAACCGAACATTTCGATAAACCGACGGTTGGCGTCGTAGGACGAGATCTCGCCGTTGTGGACGATCGAGTAGTCGAGCAGGGCGAAGGGATGCGCGCCGCCCCACCAGCCGGGCGTGTTGGTCGGATATCTGCCGTGCGCCGTCCAACTGTACCCCTCGTACTCATCGAGTCGATAGAACACGCCGACGTCCTCGGGAAAGCCGACCGCCTTGAAGGTCCCCATGTTCTTCCCGCTCGAGAAGACGTAGGCGCCCTCGAGTTCGGTGTTGATCTTCATGACCGTGCGCGCGACGAACTCCTTTTCGTCGAGTTGCAGGTCAGAGAGGACCGATTTCAGGGGGGTGACGAAGTAGCGCCAGATGATCGGTTCGTCGGTGATCTCGGGGATCTTTCGCGTCGGAATAATCTCGCCCCGCACGATCTCGAAGTGCTCCTTCAGAAGCGCCTCGCACGCCTTCCGCGTGTCCCGGCAGTCGAAGAACAGATGCAGCGCGTAGAAATCGCGGTATTCGGGATAGATCCCGTAACCGGCGAACCCGCCGCCCAATCCGTTCGAGCGATCGTGCATAGGCTTCATCGCCCGCATGATGCCCTCTCCCGTCATGCGCTCGCCCTCCCGCGAGATGACAGCCGCGATGGCGCAACCCGACGGGATCCTGATCTTACCTTCTCTTTCCATATTCCCGTTCCTTTCCGAAATAAAGAAAAGGCGCCGTTTTTGCGCAGATACCTCGTACGCAAAAATGAACGCCTTTGCTCATTTTTTCTGCATTATAGCATACGAAAGGTATCTTGTCAAGTGCAAGCGGGGGTTCAAAAAAACTTTTTTGCGATTTTTCGGAAATTTTTGAAAAAAGGGATTGACAAACGGCGCTCCGGGGTGTATAATGCGTCGTGTTAAAGGCAATGGCGTCTTTGAGCCGAGGGTTCAAAGGCGCGATTTTCTTTTTTGACAAGTCCATATTACGGAAGGCAACGGCGTCTTTCATGTGTGAAACCATGAAAGGCGCCGTTATCCGATTTTTAAGGAGGAAAACATGAAATCGGTAAGTGAAACGTTCGGGAGCATGGTGTTCGACGACAGAGTGATGCGGGCGACCTTGTCCGCCAAGGTGTACGCGTCGCTGAAGAAGACGATCGACGAGGACGAGACGCTGGACATCGGCGTCGCCAACGCAGTCGCGCAGGCGATGAAGGATTGGGCGGTCGAGCGCGGCGCGACCCACTTCACCCACTGGTTCCAGCCGCTGACCG
>CAMZBE010000254.1 GCA_947304475.1 uncultured Clostridia bacterium | reverse complement strand
TTGGTGCGTGCTCCGTCAGACTTGAACTGAGTTTTGCCGCCCGGAGGGCGCAAAACTCTGGTGGCTGCCCATCCGAAAGAGTTTCCCTTTTTCTATGCACTGGGCAGACACCGTTCAACGCGTCCCGTCTCCCGCCTTGGTTGCTTCCATACGGGTTCCCCGACGGCTCGCAAGCATAGTCGCGGCAGGCGTGGAGCATAGCCCGCGCTCCCATCGCTCCTTGCCTTGCTCGGGCGCGTCGTCGCCAACAGCACGCCCGTGCTGTTTGCGCCGCGCTGACCCGTCTCCCGCACCGGTGCGTGCTCCGGGGGACTTGAACTGACTTTTACCGCCCGGAGGGCGCAAAACTCTGGTGGCTGCCCATCCGAAAGATTTTCCCTTTTTCTATGCACTGGGCAGACTCCGTTCAACGCGTCCCGTCGACACGGTCTACGCCCCGCTCGGGGCGCCCTTTTTTGTTGGTGCGTGCTCAAGGAGACTTGAACCGGATTCCCCGGAGGATTGCAACAATCACCTTTTTATGTTATACTAAAGAGAGAAAAAGGATCGACACCCCGGGATCGATAGGAAGAAATGATACTATGTCAAACGAGCAAGAAAGAAAAGTGATCGAACAGTACTCGGGATTCCCCGAGGGAAAGCGTCTTACGTTTACGAAAGCAAACGAAACGGAGTTTCTCGTGACCATGCATTATATACGCAAGTTCCTTCCCCCGGCGGCGAAGATCGCGGACGTAGGCGCAGGCGAAGGGACTTATACCAAGGCATTGGCTGACGAAGGATGCTTCGTTGACGCAGTTGAACTGACTCCTTGTTACGTTGAACAGATGAAAGGCATGTTTGCCGATCGTGAAACGGTAAACGTATTTCAGGGGAACGCGAAGCGTCTGCCGTTTCTTGAAGACGATGAATACGACGTCGTTCTCCTGATGGGTCCGATCTACAGTCTGAAGGATCCCGAAGAAAGAAAAGACGCCTGTCAAGAGGCGCTCAGGATCGTCAAGCCGGGCGGATACGTCTTTATTGCCTTCTGTCTGCAGGATGCACCGCTGATCCACGAGATTTTCATGAGCGAAAACCCCGCCGAAGAAATCAACACCATCGGCTACGATAGAGAAAACGCGTTGGTGACCGACAATACCGGATCCTCCAGGATCCTTGACACGATCGCGTCGGTCGATCTGCTGATCGACGCCGTATGCGCCGAAAACAAAGCCGTCAAAGTATGCAGGTTTTCTCAAGACGGAGTATCTCAAATCATCCGCGATTCCGTGAACTCAATGAATGAAAACTCTTATCATGAATGGATACGGTATCTGATCTCTACGGCGGAAAGACCCGATCTGATGGGTTTCTCCGACCATATCGTGCAAGTATTGGGAAAGCGATAAAATCCCGATTTGCCGAAGCGGTTGGAAAGCCCGCATTTACGGTTTTAAAGGCAGGTGATCGAAATGAAGCAAGAAGACTATATCCGTGAGTTATGGAGTCTGCCCATCCTATACGGCTTCCCTTTCACCATGCGCGGGGCAGACTCCGTTCAACGCGTCCCGACGCCGCGATCTCACTATTGAAAACGCGCTTTTCAAGCATAATGAAAAGCAGACAGACAGATCCGGATTTGTAAGGAAACAAGGCGCTATGGAATTGAAAAGGATCGAACACAAGTTGTCCGTTTGCAAAGCAGCGGACGCGGATAGTCTGGACTTGACGGCGGATTTTTATTTTATCGGAAAGACGGATGAAGAACTGTCGCTGGTATGCAAAACCGAAGACGTTCCGCACACGGCGCTTGAACGCGACGACGGCTGGAGAGGTTTCCGGGTCCGCGGCACGCTTGATTTTTCGCTGATCGGTGTCCTGTCGAAACTGACCGGGATTCTTGCGGAAAACGAAATAAGCGTGTTTGCGGTATCCACCTTTAACACGGATTATATTCTTGTGAAAGAAGAAAATTTCGAGCGGGCTTTGACCGTTTTGGCGTCCGAGGGATATACGATAGTTTGAATTCCGGTCAGCAGAGGTGAACGTGCGTATCGTTACGGCGCTTTTATCCCCGTCCGGACCGTCCGCCGTTCCCCGTTTTTTCTCCGAATCTCACCTCTGAAAGGAACCTGTTATGACGTTTGGAAAAGTTGCGATCATAGGCGACAGTTACTCGACCTTCGTCGGGTGTATTCCCGAGAACTACCACGCCTACTACGGTATGGAAAGCCACGCCGAAACGGGCGTACTGCGGCGTGAGGACACCTGGTGGGATCTATTGATCCGCGAGACCGGCTCGACGCTCGTTCTGAACGACAGTTATTCGGGCAGCACGGTCTGCACCACCGGGCGCCGCGAACTTCCGGAGTGGTCGGCGTTTGCCGTGCGTACGCCGCTCTATTTCGACGGCACGACGGAGTTCGACACCATCTTCTTCCTCGGCGGCACCAACGACAGTTGGATCAACTCTCCCCTCGGGGATCCGACCGTCAAGGAGTGGAGCGACTACACCGAAGAGGACAAGAAAAACGTCCTTCCGGCGATCGGCTACGTCCTCGGGTACCTGCGCGCGCACAACCCGAAAACACGGATCGTCGCGATCGTCAACGAAGGACTGAAACCCGAGATCGCAGAAGCGATCAAAGAGGCGGCAAAGAAAT
>CAMZBE010000253.1 GCA_947304475.1 uncultured Clostridia bacterium | reverse complement strand
CTGTTACGATCTTTTCCGAATTATCATTATAGCACGAAATCCCGTTCCGCGCAAGTCGTTTGCCGTTTTTCGGCTTTTCGATAAAAAAGCCCTTTACAGAAGCGGGTTTTTGTGGTATACTGTATACGGGGCAAACGAAACCGCGACGCACAAATGAAGGAGATGATCTTATGTCTGATAAAATCGTGATCACGATCGCCCGACAGTACGGAAGCGGCGGGCGCGAGATCGGCGAGAAGGTCGCCGCCGCGCTCGGAATCAAACATTACGACGAGAACCTCATCACTCTGGCGGCGCGCGAGGGCAACCTCGACGAGACCGTCGCGAGCAAAGCCGACGAGAGCGCGGCGAACAGTCTGCTTTACACGCTGGCTCTGGGATCCAACTTCTTCGGATCGGCGATGAACTTCGGCTACAAGCCGCCGCTCAACGACAAACTCTTCCTCCTGCAGTCCGACGTGATCCGGCGGGCGGCGGAAGAGGGCAGTTGCGTCATCATCGGGCGGTGCGCCGACTACGTTCTGCGCGATTACCCGAAGCGTCTCTCGGTCTTCGTCTACGGCGATCTTCCCCACCGCAAACAGCGCGTGATGGATCGTCACGAAGGGCTGACCGAAGCACAGGCGATCGACCTGATCAACAAGACCGACCGGCGTCGCTCGTCCTACTACAACTTCTACACCGGAAACAAGTGGGGCAAGTACGACAACTACCACCTCGCCGTGAACAGCAGCCTGCTGGGGATCGACAAAACGGCGGAGATGATCGCAAACGCGGCAAAACTGTTGATGGAAAAAGAGTAAACGAACAAAAGAAAATGCCCGGAGCGTTTCCCTTTCAGGGGCGCTCCGGGCGCTTTTTTCGTCCGAACGGTCAGTCGGACGTCAGATACAGACGGTCGGCTCCATTCTTCCCAATCGGACTTTAACAGGACTATTTTAGCAAACAATCGAGAAAAAGGCAAGGAGAACGGGGAGCAACGCGCGCAAAGGCGCACGCAAGAGAATTGTTTACAAAATAGTATGGTTTTTCCGTTTGAAGTGTGGTAAAATGGTAAAAGAGAAAATATGCGAAGGAGACCGAAATGGGCTTATTCACGAAAATATTCGGCACGTACAGCGAACGGCAGTTGAAGCGGAACGCGCCGACCGTCAGACAGATCGAGGACCTCGCCGACAAGTACGGCGCGATGACCGACGCCGAGTTGCAGGCGGTCACGCCCGCGCTGAAAGCGCGGCTCGCTGCGGGCGAAACGCTTGACGATATCCTGCCCGACGCGTTCGCGCTGGTGCGCGAAGCCGACGACCGGGTGCTCGGGAAGCGCCCCTTCCACGTCCAACTCGAGGGCGGTATTCTGCTCCACCAGGGGCGGATCGCCGAAATGAAGACGGGTGAAGGGAAAACCCTGGTCGAAACCCTGCCCGCCTATCTGAACGCGCTTGCGGGCAACGGCGTGCATATCGTCACGGTGAACGAATACCTCGCCCGCGTCGGGTACGAGGAAATGGGGCGCGTCTACGCCTTCCTCGGTCTTTCGACCGGGCTCGTCGTGCACGATCAGTCGCCCGAAGATAAGCGCGCCGCCTATAACGCCGACATTACCTACGGCACCAACAACGAATTCGGCTTCGACTATCTGCGCGACAATATGGTGATCTATAAGGAGCGCATGGTGCAGAGAGGTCACGCGTTCGCCATCGTCGACGAGGTGGACTCGATCCTGATCGACGAGGCGAGGACGCCGCTCATCATTTCGGGCGAGGGCGAGCAGTCGACCGACCTTTACCAGAAAGCAGACAAGTTTGCCCGCACGCTCACCCGCTTCACCGTCAAGGAGACCGACGACAAAGCGGACTACGACGACGTAGCGGAGGATTATATCGTCGACGAGAAGGCAAAGAGCGCAGTGCTGACGCGCGCCGGGATCGCGAAAGCAGAGCGGTTCTTCAAGATCGACAACCTCTCGGATCCCGAGAACTCTACCCTGCTCCACCATATCAACCAGGCGATCCGCGCACACGGGATCATGAAGCGCGACGTCGACTATATGCTCCACGAGGGCGAGGTCATCATCGTCGATACCTTCACCGGGCGTCTGATGCCCGGACGGCGCTACAACAACGGTCTGCATCAGGCGATCGAGGCGAAGGAGAACGTCAGCATCCGGAAGGAGAGCAAGACGCTCGCGACCATCACCTTCCAGAACTACTTCCGTATGTATAAGAAACTCTCGGGCATGACGGGTACCGCCCTGACCGAGCAGGACGAGTTCCGCGAGATCTACGCCCTCGACGTGGTTGAGGTGCCGACCAATATGCCCATGATCCGCATTGATCATCACGACTCGGTTTACCGGACCATCCGGGGCAAGTATCACGCGATCGTCGAGCAGATCAAAAAATGCAAGGAAAAGGATCAGCCGGTGCTCGTCGGCACGATCACGATAGACAAGTCGGAAGCGCTTTCGAAGCGCCTGAACAAAGAAGGCATTCCGCACGTCGTGCTGAACGCCAAATATCACGAAAAAGAAGCCGAGATCATCGCTCAGGCGGGCTGCCCGGGCGCCGTTACGATCGCGACGAACATGGCGGGCCGCGGTACCGACATAATGCTCGGCGGCAACCCCGAATGGCTTGCAAAAGCCG
>CAMZBE010000252.1 GCA_947304475.1 uncultured Clostridia bacterium | reverse complement strand
AAAGGAGTGAACCGTGTACGTAAAACCAGAACCCCCGATCCCCGCGGACTATTCCGGCACCGCGCTCCGTCGCGGGCCCGAACCCTGCCCGCCGCCCGAATGCAAAGAGACGGGGGATCTTTTGCTGTTGATCCTTCTCTTGCTCGTGATGGGGGAAAAGGAACGGGGTGACCGGATTCTTGCGTTGATCCTGGCGGGACTTCTGTTGATCGGAAAGTAGACGCGCCGTTTCAGCCGAGGTCGAAGCCGCCGGCTGCGCCGAAGAAACTCAACTGATTGGTCTCGGTCAGGTTGTTAAGCACGCCGGCTTTCCGCAAAATGTCGACCACGGCGCGGGTAAGCCCGGCGCGCTGGCGCAGATCTTCGATCGAGTAAATCTCGCCGGCGTTCCTTGCCTCGACGATCTTCTGCGCCGCGGTTTCTCCGAGCCCGGAGAGCGAGTTGAAGGGCATACGGATCATACCGCTTTCTGGCAGGAACAGGGTGGCGTCGGATTTCATCAGGTCGGGGGGCAGGAAGCGGATCCCGCGCGCAAGGCACTCGCCGACCAGTTGCAGAGTGGTGATCATTTCCGCCTCTTTCTGGGTGGCGTCGTTCCCCTTCTGCTGCAGTTGTGCGATGGTGCCGAAAACGGCGCTCTGACCGTTCATCACGATCTCGGCGTCAAAGCCGCCCGGCGCGACCGAAAGGAACGCGGCGTAGAACTCCATCGGATAGTGGATCTTGTACCACCCGAGACGGATCGCCGACATGACGTAGGCGGCGGCGTGCGCCTTCGGGAACATATACTTGATCTTCTTGCACGACGCGATGTACCACTCCGGCACGCCGTGCCCGAGCATCTCCGCCTCCCATTCGGGCGTCAGTCCCTTCCCTTTCCGCACCGCCTCCATGATCTTGAACGCGTCGACGTTGGGAAGTCCGTAGCGGATCAGGTCGAGCATGATACCGTCACGCGTCCCGATGACCTTCGAGATATCGCAGATCCCGTTCTTGATCAGGTCCTGCGCGTTGTTCAGCCAGACGTCGGTGCCGTGCGTCAGCCCCGAGATCTGGAGCAGATCGGCGAAGTTCTTGGGCTTCGCGTCCAAAAGAACCCCTTGGATAAAGTGCGTCCCCATCTCGGGCAGACCGTAGGTGCCGAGGCGGCACCCCCCGTTCTGTTCGGGGGTAATCCCCAGGGGTTCCGTGCTTTCAAAGAGTTGATAGACCTTTGGATCGTTCATTTTGACGTCGAGGACGCTGGTGTTCGTGTAGCGCTCGAGCATCTTGTATTTGGTCGGGATATCGTGTCCGAGTTCGTCCAGTTTCAGGATCGTATCGTGCAGATACTTGAACTGGAAGTGCGTCGCCTTGATTTCGGAGTTCGGATCGTCCGCCGGGTGCTGGATCGGGGTGAAATCCGAAACGTCGTACTCCTTCGGGACGACGATGATGCCGCCGGGATGCTGACCGGTGGTGCGCTTGATCCCGCAGCAGAGGGAGACGAGACGGTCGATCTCGGCGCGCGGAAGCGTGATCCCCTTTTCTTCGAGGTACTTCATCACATAGCCGTACGCCGTCTTCGACGCGAGCGTGCCGATGGTCCCGGCGCGGTAGACGTTGCCCTCTCCGAAGAGTTGTTCTGTGAACTTATGCACCTTGCCCTGCACGTCGCCCGAGAAGTTCAGGTCGATATCGGGCGATTTGTCGCCGTAGAAGCCGAGGAAGGTCTCGAACGGGATGTCGTGTCCGTCGGCGATCAGGGGCGTTCCGCACTTGGGACAAACCTTGTCGGGCAGATCGAACCCGGATCCGTACGAGCCGTCGGTGATGAACTCGGTATAGCGGCACTTCGGGCAGCGGTAGTGCGGAACCAGCGGGTTGACCTCGGAAATACCCGCCATACTCGCGACCAGCGACGAGCCGACCGAGCCGCGCGAACCCACGAGATACCCGAGACTTTCGCTGTACGCGACCAGTTTTTTCGCGATGATGTATAGAACGGCGAACCCGTGTTCGATGATCGAATCCAGTTCCTTTTTGAGGCGTGCCGCGACGATCTCGGGGACCGGATCGCCGTACCAGTCCTTCGCCCTCTCCCAGCAGAGGCGCTGCAGTTCCTCTTCCGAACCGGGGATCGACGGCGGATAGGTCCCGAGCGGAATGGGACGGATATCCTCGATCTCGTCGGCGATCAGGTTCGGGTTGGTGATCACGACCTCGCGGGCGAGGTCCTCTCCGAGATAGGAAAACTCCGCGAGCATCTCCTCGGTAGTGCGGAGATACAGTTTGGTGTCGCGGTCGGCGTCCTGGAATTTCATACCCTTCAGAAGGATCTTGCGGACGATCTCGTCCTCGGGGTTCAGAAAGTGCGCGTCGCAGGTGGCGACGCAGGGTTTGCCCGTCTTTTTCGCCAGCGCGACGATCTTTCTGTTCAGTTCTTCAAGTCCCGCGTCGTCCTTGACCTTGCCCTGCGCGACGAGGAAACGGCAGATCGGGTTTTGCGTCTTCCGCGGCCAGCTCGGGTCGATGAAAAACGAAACGATCAGCGCGAAGAATAAAAACAGCGCGCTCAGGCCCAGTACGCCGCCCACAAAGATCAGCGCGCATTTCCAAAGACCGGCGACACCGACCGCGGCGGCAAAGCCGTAGCCCACCGCGCCGAGAAGCGACAGGAT
>CAMZBE010000251.1 GCA_947304475.1 uncultured Clostridia bacterium | reverse complement strand
CGTTGATGCTTTTCGCCTCGCTTGAAGATCCCGCATAGTAAAATGCAATTAAGGTGGAAACCCGCTCGCAGATCGCGAGCGGGTTTCTCCATTGTATTTGATTTTTGTTTTTCTATCCGCGTTCTCTTACCCTCGGCGTACGTAGCGTGCGAAGCCGAAGGCGAAGAACGGTCTGTGTACAGCCTTCGTGTCGAGAGCGGGTATTCTGCACGCACCTGCGCGCGCCTGATAACTCGAGCTGGCGCAGTTAGTGTCAAGGGACGACGCGCGGATTATCTGTCAAGGCGGCACTTGCTGGCGCGGTTTGGTTTTTGAATGTTACCAAATGGCGGGCGCGCCGTTTTCGGCGCGCCCGGCTCATCGTTTTTGCCGCGGCGCGGCAAAACTCATAACTTCATAACTGCGCGCTCACATCTGCGCGCTTGCGCGGCGAGCGCAGCGGCGCGCAAGCGCCATCGCGCCGCGGACGGTGAGGTTGACGAGCAGGATCAGGAGCGAGACGGTCGCCGCCTTGCCGATGTCGATCTGGCTCTCCGCGCGCGCGATCTGGAGCGACAGCGGGAGCGGGGCGGGCGGCGCGAGCAGCGAGACCGCCGAGATCGTCATCATCGAATTGACGAAGAAGTAGACCGCCATCTCAAAGAGCGAGAAGCGCACCTTCGGGAGCAGGACGTCAAGCACGATCCGAAGCCGCCCGACGCCGAGCGTTTTCCCGACGTTTTCAAGGTCGGGATTGACCTTGTTCAGCGTGTTCACCATCAACAGGTAGGGCGAGGCGAAAAAGTGGACGGTATTCGCAAGTCCCACGATCAGGACCGTGCCGTAGAGCGGCGTGCGGTTGAAAAAGATCACGTAGCCGAGACCGAGGACGAGACCGGGGATCGCGACCGAGGTGATCGAGAGAAGGTGCAGGGGACGGCTGACCGGGCTTTTCGCCCGCGTCGTCAGGTACGCCGACAGGAAGGCGAGCGCCGTCCCGAAAAGAGCCGCGATCGAGGCGTAGAGCAGCGAGTTCGGCAAGAACCGATCGGCGCCGCTTTGGAAGGTGTCGCGGATATGCGAGAGGGTAAAGGCAAGATCGGTCGGATAGGACTTTGCAAAGATCTGCACGGAGAACGCCGCGATCGGTAAAAGGATCAGAATCGAGACGATCCCCGAGAAAGCGTAGGCAAGCGCGCGCGCCCTGCGTCCGCACCCCGTCCCGGCGGGTTCGGAAACGAAACCCGACTGCCCGTGATCGGGGACGATCAGATCGACGACGAACGCCGCGACCGCGGGGACGAGCAGGATAACTCCGATCACCCCGGCGACACCGAAGCGCGTGTTCTCGACGTTCCGAAGCATCAGCATCGAGAGCGTATAGCCGAAACTCCGGGTGTGAAGCGCCTCGGGAACGCCGTAGTCGGTCACGATCATCGTAAAGACGGCGAACGTCGTCGAGATCAGCGTTTTCCTGAGATAGGGAAGCGTGATGCCGGTAAACCGCCGGAGCGGCGGGATCCCGAGCACCTGCGCCGCCCGGTAGGGAAGCCCGTCTTCGTACTGCAGAACGCTCTGCAGCATCAGGAACGCGACCGGGAAGGAGTAGAGTACCGATCCGACCACGATCCCGGGAAAACCGAGGATCGAGAGGTTCAGCCCCGGCAGCCGCGAGAGGATCCCCGAACCGTTCACGCCGATCAACGCCTTCAGCCCGTAGGCGTGCGAGATCGACGGGATCAGCATCGGAAGGACGAAGAGCGTCGAAAAGACGCCCTTCAGGCGGATATTCGTCCGCGAAAGCGAAAACGCCGCCCCGAGCGCGAGCAGGGTGGAGATCAGCGTCGCGGTCAGCGCCGTCGTGACCGAATTGACGGTCGCGGGGACGAAATCCCGCGACGCGACGAGCGCCTTGAAACTCGAGGGGGTGATCCGCAAAAACATCGACAGAACGGGACAAATGACGACCGCAAAGAAGAAAAGCAAAAGAGATATCTGGATCGTCAGATGCGTGATATTCCTGCGTCGCGTCATGACGACAGTCCCTCGGCGTACGCGGAGAGCGAGTCGATCTTCGCCCGCAGATTAGCGAGGACGAAGGAACGAACGTAGTCGTTCGCCGGTTTTTTGCATATGTTTTCGGGCGTGTCGAGTTGGCTGATCGAACCGCGATCCAGGATCATGATCCGGTCCGAGAGGGCGAACGCCTCTTCCTGGTCGTGCGTGACGTAGATCATCGTCGTCCCGAAGGTCTTTTGCAGGCGTTTGAGTTCCCGCCGCATCGAGAGCCGCGTCGCCACGTCGAGCGCCGACATCGGCTCGTCGAACAGGATCACGTCTGGGCGGAGCGCCAGCGTCCGCGCGATCGCAACCCGCTGCTGCTGTCCGCCCGAGAGATTTTCCGGCATCGCCTTCGCGTAGTCCGAGAGTCCGACGGCGGCGAGCATCTCCTCGGCGCGCGAGCGTGCGATATCGCGCGTCTCCCGCTTGATCTTCAGCGCGTATTCGACGTTCTTCCGGACGTTCATATTCTCGAACAGGGCGTAGTTCTGAAACACGATCCCCATGCCGCGACGGTCGGGCGGGGCGAAGGTGATATCGGTTCCGTCCTTTTCGATCGTTCCCGTCTCGGGGGTGAGCAGACCGACCAACAGTCGGAGCAGGGTGGTTTTTCCGCACCC
>CAMZBE010000250.1 GCA_947304475.1 uncultured Clostridia bacterium | reverse complement strand
CTCGCCGCCGCCCTCTCTCGTTCCGCCGCAATCATCGCCGCCAGCCGCTTCTTCTCCCGCGAGACCTTGATCGGTCCGTCGTCGCGCAGAAAACGCCGGATCTCCCCGAAGATCAGCGGGACGGCGTAGGTCGAGAAGGCGCAGCCGCGCGCGGGATCGAAGGTGCGAATGGCTTTCAGCAGTCCCGTCAGCCCGACGTCGGTCAGTTCCTCTCTGTCGTACCCCCGATCCGAAAAACGCGCCGCCACGCTCCGCACCAGTCCGAGGTTGTTTCTGACCAGTTTCTCCTCGGCGTCGGCGTCGCCCGCACGCGCCGAACAGAGAAGATGCGGATTGCTTTCGTACTTCTTCTCGGCGTCCATGCCTTCACTTCATTTTCTTATATAATGTAACTTTCGTGCCTTTTCCCGGACGGCTCCGCACCGTCATACGGTCGGTGAACGCTTCCATGACCGAAAAGCCCATGCCGCTCCGCTCCCCGGCGGGACCGGTGGTAAACAGCGGGGCGCGCGCCTCTGCGACGTCCTCGATCCCGCATCCATTGTCCTTGACCGTCACGCGCACCACGCGCTCGGGCAGGATCGCAAGCGAGAGGAAGACCGGGCACCCGTCTCCCCCCTCGCCGTTCTGCCGCCGGTAGCCGTGCACGACGGCGTTGGTCACGGCCTCCGACGTCGCGCATTTGAGGTCGGACAGATCCTCGACCGTCGGATCCATCTGCAGAAGGAACGCTCCCACGACTGACCGGGCGACGCCCTCGTTCACGCTCTTGGCGGGCAAAATACAATCCAGTTGGTTCAGTACCGTCTGTTTGGTTCTCATCTCGTTCTCCTTCCTTTCGTCAAACGGTTGCGACGGGGTTCGCGACGCGCCCATCCGGCGCGTCCGGCGCGGGCTGCCCCGGCAGGATCAACCCCGGAAGCCGCTCGACGCCCGCGAGCAGCAGGATGCGCGCGACGGCGGGACGCAACCCCGAAAGTTTCAAAACCCCCCGCCTGTCGGTCATCAGATTGAGACGTCCGAGGATCAGTCCGAGACCTTTGAGGTCGAGAACAACCCGAACTGTGAACCTGCCGAGTCCATGAAATCAACGCCGGACAGGTCGAGCGCCAGCGTCGCGGGCAGGGTGCGAAAAACCTCTTCATCGATCGCGTCGCGGAGCCGCCGCGCCGCGTGATGGTCGATCTCGCCCGTGACGCGGGCGGTCAGCGTCGCCCCCTCGACCGAAAACGCGACCTGCGCCGCGCTTCTGTAACCGGGAATCCCTCTTTGCGTTTCTTGCATATCTCTCTCCTTTCGTCCGCACGCGGGCGGACGTTTTTTTGTTCCGCTCCCATTGTAGCATCCGCCGGATGGGGAAGTCTGTCAAAGGAAGGGGGTAAAAAAGAAAATGCCCGCGCAATGCGGGCATTTTCACAGTCGTTTTGAAACGATCGGCGCGGGTGCTTTCTTTAATCGGAAAGTGCGACGGTGGCGATCACGGCGACGTGATCCGAGAGGGTGGTGGGCTCGCCGCGGAAATCGCGGATCGTCAGTCCCTTCGCGACCATGTTGTCGACCGACCACTGAAGGTCTCCCGTCGCGGATCCCGTACAGGTCGGAATCTGGTTGCGGTTCCCGAGCGTGTAGCCCGCGTCCGCGAACAGATCGAAGTAATCGTAGGAGTAGGCGTTGAAGTCCCCGAGGATCAGCACGCGGTCGACGTTTCGGAAGACCTCGATCAACTCGCGCATCTCGTCCTGACAGACCGTGTCGATATAGGGCTCCACTTCGTACAGATAGTCGTCGAACGCCAGATGCGCGACGACGATGACGACGGTTTCGCCGCCGATCTCGAGTTCGCCCGTGATATAGTAGTAGTCGGTCGCCTCGACCGCGTCGGTGTATTGAATATCGACGTCCGCGTTGCACGCGAATTCGTGAACGGTCACGTTCGAGAGCGGCAGTTTCGAATAGAGCGCGTTGCAACTGTAGTTGCGCTGCTCGCCTTCAAAGGCGACCTCAGGATAGGCGTCGAACAGTTCCGATGCGTAGTGGGACGGCGTAAAGCGGGCGCTGTACTCGTTTAAGCAGATGATATCCGCCCCGAGTACGTCGTTGACGTAGGTCTTGTACTTGACCGAAGCGGCGGCGTAGTTGCCGTCGGTGAGCGCGGTGTTCTTGTTATTTCCGTTGCTGAAATGCCCGATATTCCAGGTCGCGATCGAGAAGGAGTTTTCGGGCGGCGCGGCCTTCGGGCGGTAATAGAACGGCGCGGAGACCGTTTCGTTTTCGTCAAGGTCCTGCGTCCCGGCGGCGGGGAAGGGTTCTCTCTCCACGTCGAGTTTGAAGCCGTCGCCGCAACTCCACGCGATATCCCCGACCGCCACGTAAACGGGATCGGTGGATTCGGCGACGCTCTCGATCTTCATCTGCATCATCAGCGCGTCGTTGTCTTGATAGACCAGTTCGTCGTCCGCGACTATCGCCGTGAAGAGCAGAAGACCGTTGGTTTTGAGGGTGTTGACGTCGCTTCTGATCCGCCAGACCAAAACGCCGTCGAGGTAGAGTTCCGCGTAGCCCGCATAGACCACGCTGCCGCCGTTGTTTGCGGCTTCGAGATGGTGTTTCACGCCGATCCGGTGCCAGCCGTTGGTGTCAAACCACGTTTCGTCGTAAATATAGG
>CAMZBE010000249.1 GCA_947304475.1 uncultured Clostridia bacterium | reverse complement strand
GGCGGTACCGGATCCCCGGAAATCGAGGTTTTTATGGAAAAGAGCGCAAAGTTTTACGAGGACGTCGCCAAACTCCAGAGTTGGGCGAAATCCTTCCGGGAGTTCCGCGCCAACGAGTGGGAAACCCTTCCCGACATCGACCTCTATATGGATCAGGTGATCGGGTATCTGAACCGCCAACTGAAGAACCAGTGCAAGGACGACCGGGAAGAGGGGCAGATCCTTACCCCGAGCATGATCAACAACTACGTGAAGAGCGGACTTGTGACGCACCCGAACCAGAAGAAGTACGTCCGGGAGCACCTGGCGCAACTCTATATGCTCTGCTCGATGAAGCAGATTCTGAACATTCCCGACGCGTCCGAGTTGATCCGCCGGCTCTCGGAGGAGAGGAACGGGACGAAAGAGGTCTACAACTCCTTCGTTTCGGATCAGCACGCCATCAACGAGGGGATCGCCCTGACGATCGAGCAGATCGACGCCGTCAGTTCGGAATACGACCTGATGCGGGTGGCGGTGGGACTGGTGCTCAACGCGACCGCCGAGCGCATCGCCGCCGAGCGGATCATCGCGCTGCTCCGGGCAAACGACGCCGAAACGGCGGAACCCGCCGAACCGACCGAGAAGAAGAAACCCGAAGAGAAAAAGAAACCGTCCGAAAAGAAGAAATAAAGAAAGCCCCGGCGCAAACACGCCGGGGTTCTTTTTGTTTTACTTGTTCGCCGCGTCGACGATGGCGGTGAACTTGTCGGTCTTGAGCGACGCTCCGCCGATCAGTCCGCCGTCCACGTTCGTTTTCGCGAGCAGTTCGGCGGCGTTGCCGTCGTTCATGGATCCGCCGTACTGGATCACGATCTCGTCGGCTGCTTTTTTCGAGTAGATCGCGGCGATCGTTTTGCGGATCACGCCGCAGGTCTCGTCCGCCTGTTCGGGCGTGGCGGTCAGCCCCGTCCCGATCGCCCAGACCGGCTCGTAGGCGATGACGACGTTTTTCAGATCCTCTTCGGGGATCCCCGCGAGGTCGAGTTTGGTCTGCATGGCGACCACCTCGTCGGTGATGCCCGAGAGCCGTTGATCCTTCACCTCGCCGAGGCAGAGGATGACCTTCAGCCCGGCGGCGAGCGCCGCCTTGGTGCGCAGGTTGACGGTCGTATCGGTCTCGCCGAAGTACTGCCGCCGTTCGCTGTGTCCGACGATGACGTATTCCGCGCCCGCCTCGAGCAGCATATCCGCCGCGATCTCGCCCGTGAAGGCGCCCTTTTGTTCAAAGTGAACGTTCTGCGCCCCGATCTTGATGTTGGTGCCCTTCGCCGCTTCCGCCGCCGTCGCGATATCGACGAACGGGACGCAAAGCACGATATCGCACTTGTCCTTGCCCTTCACCATCGGCGCGAGTTCAGAGATGAACGCACCCGCCGCCTTCGGCGTCATATTCATTTTCCAGTTGCCGGCAATCACCGTTTTTCTCATTGTTCTGTCCTATACCTTTCTTTTCGGGAAAACCGCCGGACGGCTTGCGTCCGGCGTTCTTCGTTTGTTTGATTATTTGTCGAGGAGGCAAGAGATTCCGGGAAGGTCTTTACCCTCCAGGAATTCAAGCGACGCGCCGCCGCCGGTCGAGATGTGGGTGATCTTGTCGGCGAAGCCGAGTTGCTCGCAGGCAGCCGCGGAGTCGCCGCCGCCGACGATGGTGATCGCCGACGAGTTCGCCAGCGCCTTCGCCACGGCGATCGTGCCCTTGGCGAGGATCGGGTTCTCGAACACGCCCATCGGGCCGTTCCAGACCACCGTCTTCGCGCCCATCACGGCGTCGGCGTAGAGCGCCGCCGTCTTCGGACCGATGTCAAGCCCCATCTTGTCGGCGGGGATCTTGTCGGAGTCGACGAACTCGACGTCGACCTTCGCGTCGATCGGATCGGGGAACTTGTCGGTGACGGTGGTGTCGATCGGGAGCAGGAGTTTCACGCCGTTCTTCTCGGCTTTCTCCATCATGGTACGGCAGTAGTCGATCTTCTCGCTGTCGAGAAGCGATTTGCCGACGCCGTAGCCCTTTGCGGCGAGGAAGGTGTACGCCATACCGCCGCCGATGATGAGGGTGTCGACCTTGCCGAGCAGGTTGTCGATGACGTTCAGTTTATCCGAGACCTTGGCGCCGCCGAGGATGGCGACGAAGGGACGGGCGGGATCGGTCAGGGCTTTGCCCATCACCGAGATCTCTTTCTGGATCAGGTAGCCGCAGACGGCGGGCAGATACTTCGCCACGCCGGCGGTCGAGGCGTGCGCGCGATGCACGGCGCCGAACGCGTCGGAGACGTAGATCTCGGCAAGCGACGCCAGTTCCTTCACGAAGGTATCGTCGTTCTTCTCTTCACGCGGATCGAACCGGGTGTTCTCGAGCAGGATGACCTCTCCGTCTTTCAGCGCGGCGGCTTTCGCCTTCGCGTCGGGGCCGATGGTGTCGGCGCAGAGCGTGACCTTCACGCCGAGCAGTTCGGTGAGGCGCGCCGCGACGGCGGCGAGACTGTATTTCGGGTTGACTTCACCCTTCGGCTTGCCCATGTGGGAGCAGAGGATCACCTTCGCGCCCTTGTTCATCAGGTACTTGATGGTGGGGAGCGCCTCGACGATCCGCTTGTCCGAGGTGATGACGCCGTCCTTCTGCGGGAC
>CAMZBE010000248.1 GCA_947304475.1 uncultured Clostridia bacterium | reverse complement strand
CTCGAACATTCAGGATCTGCTTCCCCTGCTCGAACAGATCGTGCAGGCGGGCAAGAAACTGCTGATCGTGGCGGAGGACGTCGAGGGCGAGGCGCTGACCACGCTGGTCCTGAACAAACTGCGCGGCGTCTTCACCTGCGTTGCCGTCAAGGCGCCGGGCTTCGGCGACAGACGCAAGGAAATGCTCCGCGACATCGCGACGCTGACCGGCGGCGAGGTCATCACCGACGAACTCGGGCTCGATCTCAAAGAGACCACCGTCGCGCAACTCGGCCGCGCAAGACAGGTCAAGGTCAACAAGGAGAACACCATCATCGTCGACGGCGCGGGCGACTCCGACGCCATCAAGGCAAGAGTGGCGCAGATCCGTCAGGCGATCGAGACCACCACGTCGGACTTCGACCGCGAGAAACTGCAGGAGCGTCTTGCGAAACTCGCCGGCGGCGTTGCCGTCATCAAGGTCGGCGCCGCGACCGAGACCGAGATGAAGGAGAAGAAACTCCGCATCGAGGACGCGCTCAACGCGACCAAGGCAGCCGTCGAGGAAGGCATCGTCGCGGGCGGCGGTACCGCCTATATCAACGTCATTCCCGCCGTCGAGAAACTGCTTTCCGACGCCGAGGGCGACGAGAAGACCGGTATCAAACTCGTCATGAAGGCGCTCGAGGCGCCGGTCCGTCAGATCGCGGACAACGCGGGACTTGACGGCGCCGTGATCCTCGACCGTGTGAAGGCGTCCGGCAAGACCGGCTACGGCTTCGACGCGTATAACGAGAAGTACGTCGATATGCTCGAAGTCGGGATCGTCGATCCGACCAAGGTGACGCGCTCCGCTCTGCAGAACGCCGCCTCGATCGCTTCCACCGTTCTGACGACCGAAGCCGTCGTCGCGAACAAGAAGGAAGAGGCGCCCGCCGCCGCTCCCGCCGCAGGCGGAATGGGCGGAATGTACTGATCCGGTTTGCGTCCTTTCCGGGGAGAGCGAAACGCTCTCCCCGTTTTTTTCGTTCGTCGTTCACACAAACGGAAGCCCGGGAGCCGTGCCGCCGCGACCGCGTTTTCTTGCAACCGCCCCCCTCATTTTTCCGAGTCCTTCCGGTCGGCGCCGCCGTCTCATGCGAGAGAAAAAGAAGAAAAGTGTTGACTTTTTCGTTTTCCCTATGATATACTTATACTACGTTTTTTGATGCGGCATCCAAAGGATAATAAAACCGACCGCATCGAAAGGAGCGGACAATGGAAGAACTCTATCAACTCCTGGAACACTCGGGATGGTTCCTCATCTTTTTCCAGAAGGCGCTGCCGTTCTTTTTCGTATCGGACATCGGCAGATACTTCTTCACGTTCACGATTTTCTGCCTCGCGATCTTCCTTGCCATCGTCCTCGTCATCGGGATCTTTAAGTTGAGTTTCTTCCGGCGGCTCGCGCGGATCCTTTTGGTCACGGAGATCGTCTTCTTCCAAGGGCTGTTCCTGATCGGGTTCTACGCGACCGAGGGCGGGCTTGACGTTCTCGCCGACATCGTCGTCGGCGCAGAGAACTTCGTGATCGGTTTAGCGCTTAAGAACCTGTTTCCGTTCTTCGGCGAGAAGATCGTCGGTTCGTTCGTCGTTCTGGTGGTCGCGTTCTTTTTGATCTGGGTTGCCCTGCACGCGGTCATCATCGTCTCGAAACGCCTCACCGGCAGGAGAAGACGTTACTGAAAAGTATTGCTTTTTCGCCCCGGGTGTGTTATACTGGAATAAATTATAAAGATCGGTGCAGAGAGGTCCCTGCGACCGGAAAACCGCATCGAGGAAGGGTACATATATGACACAGTTCTATAACTTCTTCGCCGATACGTTCAAGCCCCTGTTCGGCTTTATCGGAAAGGCAATCCCCGCGCTGACCGGCGCGGCTGACGTCGTGAAATTCATCATTCTGATCGCCTGTCTGGCGCTCGCCGCCTTCGCCGTCGTGGCGATGATCGTCGGGTGCTTCAAGATCCGGTTCTTCCGTCGGCTTGCCCGCGTCCTGCTGGTTATCGAGACGCTGGGTATGGCGGGCTTGATCCTGATCGCCGTGAACACGACCAACGGCGGCGCCTTCCCCGAGAACCTCGTCGCCGCGCTGGAGACCGGTTCGCCCGAGGTGTTCAACCTGATCAAGGGGATCTTCGCCGATTTTGGCGTCAAGACCGTTCCGAGTTTCATCATCATTCTCGTTCTGTTCTTTGTGATCTGGGCGATTTTGCACCTGATCATCTTCTTCTCGCGCAAGATCGCGAAGCGTGCCGCTGCCGCCGCCGAGCCCGAC
The DNA here is from genome assembly GCA_947304475.1 of uncultured Clostridia bacterium. Classification (GTDB taxonomy): domain Bacteria; phylum Bacillota; class Clostridia; order Oscillospirales; family CAG-272; genus UBA1740. The sequence goes on along the minus strand of CAMZBE010000248.1, from coordinate 379 downwards.
GCCCCCGAGGCACTCCCCGAAGAGGAGTTGATTGAGGAAGCGCCCGCTCCGGCTCCCGCCGCCGCTCCCGCAGATGCCGTCGCTTCCGTCCCGGTTGAGGAACCGATCGTTCCCGCCGACGTTCCCGAACAGGAACTGGAAACGGTGATCGAAGCCGACGCAGCCCCCGCCGTGACCGACGAAGAGCCCGCCGCTGAAGAAGAAGAGGCGGAGGCCGCCGTTGAAGAGGAGAGTGCCGAAGAAGAAGCGGAAGCCGCCGTTGAAGAAGAGCGCGCCGACGCGCCGGTTCCCGACTACGTGAAACTAGAGAAACCCGTGTTCATGCCGATCCCCTCTTCGGTGTTCGACAGCGTGGACTTCACCGACGCGAAGCGCGACG
>CAMZBE010000247.1 GCA_947304475.1 uncultured Clostridia bacterium | reverse complement strand
GTCCTCCTGCAAGTGCTGGACGACGGACGGCTCACCGACAGCCAGGGGAGGACGGTCGATTTCAAACACACCATCCTGATCCTGACGAGCAACCTCGGTTCCGACCTGATCCTCGACGGGATTACCCCGTCGGGCGAGATCTCGGACGAGGCGCGCGAGGGCGTCAACCGTCTGCTCAAGGCGTCGTTCCGCCCCGAGTTCCTGAACCGGCTCGACGAGATCGTCTTCTACCGTCCGCTCACCCGCGAGAACGTCGTGAAGATCGCCGATCTGCTGCTCGACGGGCTGAAAAAGCGGCTTGCCGAGAAGGAACTCTCGCTCGAACTGACCGACGCGGCGAAGGAACTGATCGCCGACGCGGGTTACGATCCGGTCTACGGCGCGCGTCCCCTGAAACGCTACCTGCAATCCAAACTCGAAACGCTGATCGCGCGCCGGATCCTCTCCGACGATCCCGCGCCCGGCACGGTTCTGAAGGTCGACGTCCGAAACAAAGAGTTGACCGTCGTATAACGCGTTTTCCCGACAGCGGACGGGGGTTTCCCCTCTCCGCTGTCCCCTTTTTCCCCGGCCGGTTTCCCGGACCGCAGGAAAACCGGACCGACCGAAAAAACCGGCGCACGCGCCGGTTTTTTCTTTTTTTCTTTTTTGGATATTGCATTCCGGCACGAAACGCGGTATAATGGAATTCAAAAATCAAAAACGGGACGCCCTCTTTCGGTCCCGAATACGCCCCTGAAAGGATCCGTTATGAAGAAAATGAAACGACTGATCTCGCTTATCCTCGTACCCGTTCTGCTCCTGCTCGCCTCGTGCGGCGCGGACGTCGCCGCCACCACCGGCAGGACCGCCCCCGCAGGTACCTACGCGATCACCTTCTAGGTCTCGGACAGCGAGACCACCGTTTACGTCCCGGCGGGTGAAACGCCGGTCTACCCCGGTGACCTCTCGTGGAGCACCGCGGAACACTATTACAAGATCACCGGTTGGGACAAGGAGATCGCCCCCGCAACGGAAAACGCCACCTATACGGCGACCGTCGGCGAATACGGACTGACGGTCTACGAGGTCCGGTTCAGTCTCAAGACCGCAAGCGACCTGATCCGCGTTTCGGTTCACGAGGGCGAAACGCCGACGCCGCCCGACGGATACGACGCGCCCTTCTATACCGACGATAAGATCGGCAACTTCTCGGGTTGGGACAAGGAGATCGTCCCGCCGACGGCGGAAAACATGAACGGCAAATCCTTCGTCGTCTATACCGCCAAATACACCTACACGACGCGCTACTACGACGTTACGTTCGTCGTGGAGGATACCGAATATAAGGTGCAAACCGCCGGAAAAACCCTTCCCGAATGTCCCGTCACCCCCGAAAAGGACGGTATGCTCTTCGTCGGGTGGGACAACGAGATCGTCGCCGCAACGTCGGACGCCGTCTATACCGCCCGCTTTATGAGTACCGACTGCCCGACGACCTTCACGGTCGCGTCCTGGAACATCGGGCATTTCGCCAACGGAAACGCCCCGTCCTCGAAAATCACCGCCTCCGAATACGAGACCAAATCGAACGAGTACCGCACCTATATCGAGGGGCTTGACGCCGATATCCTGTGCCTCAACGAATACAGCCGTGAATTCGTGACCGGGAAATATCAGGCGCGGGACGCGCTGTTTGCGACGACGCCCCAGATCTGCTACGCGGGACCGCAGCGCAATTTCAGTTGTAACGCCGTCTTCTCGAACCTGCCGCTACGGAATATCACCCTTCACGAGTACGAGTGCAACAAGGGCGCCCATATGGCGAAAACGTCGTCCAGTAAGCCGGAGTATTACTACTACGTCACGGCGGAACTCGTCGTCGGCACGGAAACCGTGCATTTCGTCTTTACGCACCTCGCGTTCAACGACGACAGTTACGACGATCCTCCTTATAACTTCGACGAGGTAGCGGAGAATCAGATTCTCGAACTGATCGATCTCTACAAGGACGCCGAACACGTCGTGATGATGGGCGACTGGAACGCCTACTACAAGAATATGTTCGATCCTCTTGCAGACGCCGGCTACACCCTGGGCAACTACGGCGAGATCAATACCTGCACCGGCTCGAAGACCGGCGGACTCGACTGGGCGGTCGACGACATCGTCGTCAAGGGACTCACGATGACCGGTTTCCGCGCCGTCAACACGTCCCTCTCGGATCACATCGCCGTCGTCGCGACGATCTCGCTCGTCACCCCGTAACCAGAAAAAACGAAACGACGCCGCGCGCACCGAAAACGGTGCGCGCGGCGCTTGCTTTTTGGGGGCGGTTGCGGAAAAATCCGGTTTTATCGCAAATCGTAGATGGTTTTGAACTTGTTTTCGAGGTAGTCGAGATAGTAATCCACGTTGAGCGGTTCGCCCGTGACGCGCTTGATCCACTCGTCGGGATCGGATAGCGACGCGACCGAAAAGACGCGATCGGTGAGAAACGCTCCGACCTTCGAGAGATCGCCGCGGGAGATGCCGTCGAAGACGTCGAACTCTTTTTCCATCGTGTGCAGGATCTGCGCGCCGTAGGCGTTCCCGAGCGCGTAGGACGGGAAGTATCCGTACATACCCGTCCAGTGCACGTCCTGCAGGCACCCCTCGGCGTCGTTCGGCACGTCCACCCCGAGGTACTCCTTGTATTTT
>CAMZBE010000246.1 GCA_947304475.1 uncultured Clostridia bacterium | reverse complement strand
AAATGAAATCGTTCAAACGTATCTTCATGAAATGGAGATCTTTAAAGATCCGGCTCTTATCGACACGTACGGTTTGGAAGAAGACAATAAAAAGAAGTGGGACATAGATCTCTTTGATCGTATTTTCGGAAATGATACAGCAAGTTACGTTCGAGCCCGCTTGACCGACGAGGAATACGAAAAAATCAAATTGAATGAAAAATACATGTAATTGGTGTTTGAATGTTCTAAATCATTGATTCCGGACTTTCCACAACAAAAAACGCCCCCGTAATGGGGGCGTTTTTTGTAATTAGGATTGGATAAATTGTCAGGGGAAGTACAACACTTTTGCAATTCACATTTTGTTTTACAGTCGGAACAGACGCTTTGCGTTCTCCCAGGTCCGCGCCGCCGTCTCTTCTGGTGAAACGCCGCGTACCGACGCGAGCGCCGCGTTGGTGTAGACCAGAAACCCGGAGTCGTTCCGCTGTCCGCGATAAGGATGCGGCGTCAGATAGGGCGCGTCGGTCTCGATTAAGATCCGATCGGCGGGCACGGCTGCTGCCGCTTCGGCGACCTTGCGGGCGTTCTTAAAGGAAACGGTGCCGGAAAACGAGATGTACCACCCGCGTCTGACGTAGGCGAGCGCCATCTCGGCGCTGCCGGAAAAACTGTGCATCACCCCCGTCACGCGGGGATGACGGAGAAGCGCGTCGAACACGTCGGCGTGCGCGTCTCTGTCGTGAATGATCATGGGAACGTCCAGTTCCTCGGCAAGCGTAAGTTGGGCGTCGAAATACGCCGCCTGCAACGCTTTATCTGTATCGTCGTAGTGGTAGTCCAGACCGATCTCGCCAAGCGCGATCGGGCGCATTCCGTCCACCGTTTTGAAGAGGGCGCGGATCTCTTCGATCGCGTCTTCCAAAGCGCAGGACAACCCCTGCGCGTCAGTGGGGTGGATCCCGGCGGCGTATACCATACCCGGATGGCGTTCCGCCTGTTCTTTTGCAAGCCGTGAAGTCTCGGGGGACGTCCCGACGTTTACGATCCCGATCACGTCGCGTGAGAGGAGAGCGTCGATCAGTTGATCGGTGCTCTCACCGTTTTGCGTGAATCTCGCATCCCAGTAATGGGCGTGCGAATCAAAGTATTTCACGGATCAGTGAATCCGTTCGCCGTTCGGCGTCGCGGGATCGAGGAAGACCACGCGGACGTCCTCTTCGCCCGACGCAAGGAGCATTCCCTTGCTCTCGACGCCGCAAAGGGTAGCGGGAGCGAGGTTGGCGACAACGATCACTTTCTTCCCGATCAGGTCGGCGGGCTGATAGTATTTCGCGATGCCCGAAACGATCTGCCGCTTTTCGTATCCGAGATCGACCTCGATCTTGTAGAGTTTCTTTGCTTTCGGTACAGGTTCGCAGGTCAGGATCTCTGCCGAACGGAGTTCCACTCCCCGGAACGCGTCGATCTTGATCTCCTCTTCATGCTCGGGTTCTTCGACCTGTTTTTGCGCGTTCTGCGCCGCCGCCTTTTGCTTTGCCTCGATCTCGGCAAGGAACTTCGCTTCGTCGATCCGCGCAAAGAGCGTGAACGCCTCTCCGAGCAGTTTGCCGGATTCCAGCGCTCCGAACGACGAAACCGTCGCGTAATCGGTTTTGTCGGTCCCGAGTTGCTTGAAAATCTTGTCCGCCGTATCGGGAATGAAGGGCGTCAGAAGGACTGCGCCGAAGCGCACCGCTTCAAGCAGATTGTAGAGCACGGTTCCGAGACGCGTGCGGTTGCTCTCGTCTTTCGCGAGCACCCAGGGCATGGTCTCGTCGATATACTTGTTCGCGCGGCTGAAAAGCGCGAAGATCTCGGAAAGCGCGTCGGCGAGATGGTAATCGTTCATCAGTTCAAACGACGCAGCCTTCGCCTTTTCCGCCGTCGCTTTCAGTTCGGCGTCCGGTCCCTCTTCCCCGCCGGGTGCGGGAACGATCCCGTCGAAATACTTCTTGGTCATGGCGTGCGTTCTGCTGACGAGGTTGCCGAGGTTGTTCGCCAGATCCTGATTGTAACGGTTCAATACGTTCTGATAGGTCACGCTGCCGTCGTTTGCGTAGGGCATTTCGGCGAGCGCGTAGTACCGGACGCCGTCGCGCCCGAAACTCTCGGCAAGTTCGTCGGCGTAAATGACGTTGCCCTTGGATTTGGACATCTTGTCCGCGCCGAAATTGAACCACGGGTGTCCGAACACCTTCTTCGGAAGCGGAAGATCAAGCGCCATCAGGAAGATCGGCCAGTAGATGGTGTGGAAACGCAGAATATCCTTGCCGATGATGTGCACGTCCGCCGGCCAGAGCCGTCTGAACTGCTCGGACTGTTCTTCATAGGTTTTGTCGGGATCGTACCCGATCGCGGTGATATAGTTGGTCAGGGCGTCGAGCCAGACGTAAACGACGTGCTTGTCGTCGAAATCGACCGGGATCCCCCACTTGAAACTGGTGCGCGAAACGCAAAGATCCTGCAACCCGACCTTGAGAAAGTTGTTCATCATCTCGTTTTTGCGAGACTCGGGCTGAATGAACTCGGGATGATCCTCGATGTATTTGATCAGCCGGTCGGCGTAAGCGGACATCTTGAAGAAGTATGCCTCTTCTCTCGCTTGCGTTACGGGAGCGCCGCAATCGGGGCACTTGCCGTCCACAACCTGCGTATTCGTGAAG
>CAMZBE010000245.1 GCA_947304475.1 uncultured Clostridia bacterium | reverse complement strand
AACATCGCCAGCCGGCGGTTTGCGTCCGTGTTCGCCCCGCCGCGGGACCCCCGCGGCAGAGTATCCCGATCCCGTCCCGCCCGACGTTTCGCGCGCGCGTATGCGGCGGCTGCTCGATCTCCAATGCGAGATCTCGGCGGAGAAGAACCGCCCGCTTCTGGGACAAACGCTGCGCGTCCTCTGCGACGGTCCCTCGCCCGACGGCACGCCGGGGATCATGACCGGTCGCACCGGGGGCGGCAAACTCGTCCATTTCCCGGCGCCGGAAGAGGTTGCCGGACGCTTCGTACAGATCAAAATCGACCGCGCCGACGCCTTCGCTCTGCGCGGCACCATGACCGAATAAAGGAGAAACCCATGACCGTTTTGGAACTGGCAAAACAACTCGGAGAGGCGATCGCCGCCGATCCGATCATCGAAAAATACAAGGCGGCGAAGGCGGCGTACGAAGCCGACGCCGCGCTCCGCGACGCGCTCTACGAATACGAGACGCAGCGTTCGATCCTCGGCGAGGAGTATCAGAAGTCCGACGGCGAGCGCAACGAGGGGCTGATCACGCTTGCCCGCGAGCGTATGGAACAACTCGCGAAGCAGATCGTCGCAAGCGAGGAGTACCGCGACTATACCGCCGCCGAGCAGGAGGTCAACCGCCTGATGCAGGACGTCAACAACGAGATCGGCACGATCGTGTTCGGCGCATCTCCCTGCACCCACGACTGCTCGACCTGCCACGCCGCCTGCCCCTCGAAACAGAACGAAAACGAATAAGAAAGCCAAGGAGATAAGATGGCACAACGCACGCCCGACGTCATTGAAAAAATCGGCGATCTGACCAACCCCTCGCCCATGATGGCGCAGTATATCGCGGTCAAGGAACAGTATCCCGATCATATCCTGATGTACCGTCTCGGGGACTTCTACGAGATGTTCTTTGAGGACGCCGTCACGGTTTCGCGCGAACTCGAACTGACGCTTACCGGGCGCGACTGCGGGGACGGCAGACGCGCCGCCATGTGCGGCGTTCCCTTCCACAAATCCGACCTTTACGTCGGCAAACTCGTCGAGCGCGGACACCGCGTCGCCATCTGCGAGCAGACTGAGGATCCCGCGCTTGCCAAGGGACTGGTCACCCGCGAGGTCATTCGCGTCGTCACCCCCGGTACAGTCACCGACGGCACCCTGCTTTCCGAGCGGAAGAACAACTATCTTGCCGCCCTTTGCTTTGCGGGCGGACGCTTCGGACTGGGGTTTGCCGACGTTTCGACCGGCGAGATCGCCGTCACGCTGATCGAGGGTGAAAACGTGGGCGCCCGGCTCGAAAACGAGTTCGGCTCGTACGCCCCGCGCGAAGTGATCCTGAACGTCCCGGCGTCGACCTTCTCCGGCCTTTCGTCGTTTCTTACCGACCGCTGCGGCGCGATGCTGACCGACCGCCGCGCCGATCTCTTTGAAAGCAGCCGTGCGTCTGAACTCGCCGCCGAGTGCTTCGGTGCCGACGCGGGAACGCTTACCGATCCGCTTCTGCTCTCGTCGGTCGGCGCGCTGATCGCCTACATCCGCGAGACGCAGATGACCGATACGACCTACATCCGCGCCCTGCGCGTCTACGGCGACGGGCAGTATCTGATCCTTGATCTTTCGACCGTCCGCAACCTCGAACTGCTCGAAACGCTCCGCTCGAAAGAGAAGCGCGGTTCGCTTCTCTGGGTGCTCGACAAGACCGAGACCTCGATGGGCGGGCGGATGCTCCGCGCGTGGCTGCAGCGTCCCCTGATCTCCCCGCAGGCGATCGCGAGACGCCAGAAAGCCGTTTCCGAGTTGGTCGGCGACTTTATGCTGCGGCAGGATCTGCGCGAGGTGCTGTCGGGGATCCTCGACCTTGAACGCCTGACCGCGAAGGCGGTCTACGGCACGGCGAACGCCCGCGATCTGCGTGCCGTCGGCGTGTCCCTTTCGGCGCTCCCCGAACTGCGCCGTCTGCTCTCCGCCGCCAAAAGCCCGGCGCTTTCGGAGATCGCGAATCGGCTTGATCCGCTCGACGACGTTTCAAACGCCCTGCTCGAAGCCCTCGCCGACGAGCCGCCCTACACCGTCCGCGAGGGCGGAATGATCCGCGACGGCTATCACCCCGACGTCGACCGTCTCCGCACGATCCAGCGCGGCGCCGGTCCCTGGATGCAGGAGATCGAAGAACGCGAGAAGAGCGCGACCGGGATCCGCAACCTGAAGGTCGGCTACAACAAGGTCTTCGGCTACTATATCGAGGTCAGCAAATCGCAGACCGATCTGGTCCCCGACACCTACATTCGCAAGCAGACCTTGACCACCGGGGAACGCTACATCACCGAGGAACTCAAACAGATGGAGACCGAGGTGCTCGGCGCGGGTGAAAAACTCGCCGCGCTCGAATACGAACTCTTCACCCGCCTGCGCGAAGTTGTTTCCGCGACTGCCGAGCGTATCCGGAGTTCCGCCGCGCTCGTCGCTGAACTCGACGTGTATCTCTCGTTTGCCGACGTCGCGGTCAAGAACCGCTATACCTGTCCCGAGGTCGACGCGTCGGACGTTCTTGAGATCAAGGACGGGCGGCACCCCGTCGTCGAACGCTTCGTCGAGGACAGTTATTTCGTTCCGAACGATACGTTTCTCAATACCTCCGACCGTCGCCTGATGCTGATTACCGGTCCGAAT
>CAMZBE010000244.1 GCA_947304475.1 uncultured Clostridia bacterium | reverse complement strand
CTTCATGGTCACGACGTCGCCCGTCGCGATTTTGCGGTTCTCCCCGTCGACCGTCACTTCCCCGCTGCCCGCGATCACGATCCAGATCTCGTCGCGGAAGCGGTGGGCGTGGTAGTTCATGGAGTGTCCCGCGTTCAGGGTAATCTTGACCGTCAAACTCTCTTCCTCGACGTTGACGACGCGGTAACTGCCCCACGATTTCTCGGCGAACATGATCTGCTGATCGATCCGGTCGACGATGGGTTTGATGGAACTCGACTCGTTCTTGTCCGAGACGAGAATTCCTTCCGGGCTGGCGGAAATGACCACGTCGGAAAGCCCGAGTGCGACGATCGGGACGTCGAGTTCGTTGACGATATGGACGTTGTTCGTCTTGCTTAAAATCCCCTGTCCGACGACGGGATCGTCGATCGATTCGGTCAGGGTGTTCCAGGTCCCGATATCCTTCCACTGCCCGTTGAAGCGTACCACCCTGATATCGGGCTCCTTCTCCACGACCGCGTAATCGAAACTGATTTTGGTCAACGACCCGTATTTCGCGTAAAGGTCGACGTGATCCTTGAAGTCAATCAGTTTGTGCGCGATCTCCGAGAGGTAGCGCAGACGGAAGGCGAAGACGCCGCCGTTCCAGAGCGCGCCGCGGCGGATATACTCTTCCGCGGTCGCTTTATCGGGTTTTTCCTTGGAAGCCGACACGCGGCTGACGTTCTCTTTATCACACGGAATAATGTATCCGTATTTTTCGGAAGGATAGGTCGGTTCAATCCCCATCAGGACGAGATTTGCCTCGTCGACGTGACGCTCGAGTTCGGCAAGGCACCGGAAATACGCGCCGTCAACGAACGGATCGATCGGGCAGACCACGACCGACTCGTCGGGGGAAACTCCCTTCACGTCGAGCAGATACGCCGTCGCCAGAGCGATCGCCGGAAAAGTATCGCGCCGGCAGGGCTCGACCGAGATCCCGACGGACTCGCCGATCTGATTGTGGATCGCCGATACCTGCGATTTCGCGGTCGCGATCACGATATTGGCGGCGGGATCGACGTCCAGGATCTGCCGGTACATACGCTGGAGCATCGATTCGTATTCGCCCTTAGGATCCCGAAACATCTTGATAAACTGCTTGGATCGGACGTCGTTTGAGAGCGGCCAGAGCCGTTTCCCGGAGCCCCCGGATAACAGAATAACGTTCATTTTACCGTCCTTTTCGTGACACGTTGAGTCTCTTCAATTGATTAAACGGACTCGCGTTTTTTCCTACGGAATATCTTCTTTACGATCGAGCCGATCAGCCCTTTTTCATACTTGTTAAACCCGAACAGAAGCATCGAAACGCCGTAGACCTTGTAACGTTTGTTTTTCCCTGCCTATGCGAAAGCGTCGCTCCGCAGATCAAGGATTCTGTTCCGCCGCAAAGTACACCTTTGCGGGAACGACCTTGTTGTCAAGCAGAACGTATTTTGAGTCAACCGGATCCGCGACCGGAACGACACCGGTCGAGAACTCGCTCGGTTTGACGGCGCGGGCAGTCAAGTTGGCGGTGACCATATAGCACGGCAAGGCAGAATTCTTGATGTTGTCTGCTCTCAAAGAGAAGGAAAAACCGTTGCTCAAGTTCGCCTCGTAACTTCCAGAAGTATTCCTTGTATAGAGTAGTTGTGAATACGTTTTCAACACGTCCATGTTCAACTCGACCTTCCATCTTTCTTCGCCGTCAATATAGAGGTAGGAACAGCCGGTATACGTCACGCTCACACCGTCGGTCTCGGCACTTTCGTGGATGCGGACGCCGATCCTGTGCCAACCCCAATCGTTTTTGTCGGAGGTATCGTTCAGGTTAGGATAACGGTCGAAGGATTCTCCGTCCCCGCCGGCAGGTCCCGACAACACCGTGATCGCGGTGTCGTAATCGAAACCGCCCGCATATTTGTTCCGTGAATAAGACTCGTTCTTCGGCGTAAACCGAAAAAGATCGGTGTAATACCCTATTTTCCCTATTAAAGCACTGGAACTGAGCCTCCACTCATCGTCGGCACTGTTTGCCATCGTCTCATTCCAAAGCACGTCGATCTCAAAGAAGAAATCTCTGCCTTCATAATTGTTCTCCGCATCGGGGTAATACGTTTCCCCAGGGGCGAGTATGTCGTTGATCCGAACGAGTTCTTGAAACGTCGTGCTGGTGTAATTTCCCGATTGGTACCGGTTCTCGGTCAGCGTATCGGCGACCGCCGCGAAAACGTCCTCTTCGACAATACCGTAAAGGCCGCACGCCTCGCAATCGCCGCAGCGGGTACCGGCGGTCAGCAACGTCGCCGTGCCTGTCGGGTTCTTGATCTCGTGGACGTGTCCCAACGCCTCGCAGACGTTGATCCGCTTGGTTACGCCGTAACGGGTTCCCGAACCGTCTTCAACGAACGGACGGATATAAACGTAATCGGCAAAGTTGTCGTGCGGAATATCGGACAATTTGACCGCAACCCAACGGCGCCCGTTGGGCGCGAGGATCGGTTCACCGTTCGCGATGACCGAACTGTAGACCGTGGTCACGCTCTTGTAGTTCGGCTTGGGGGTGTCGACCTTCACGGGATCATTGCTCGTCGAGAAAACGAAGCCGACTGCATCGTACGCAAGCGAACCAATCGAAAACAGAAAGCGAAGATCGGTCTTTACACTGTCTCTGACGTCCGCGCCAATCACCGTCTG
>CAMZBE010000243.1 GCA_947304475.1 uncultured Clostridia bacterium | reverse complement strand
AACGAGCGTCTCGTTCCACAGGAGCGAATACTCAACGTACAAGTCGTTGCCGGAGGGGTTGTCGACGGTCGGATAGAAGTGTTTGCCCTGCTGCACTTCCTTCACCATAGGCCGTTTCAGACTGTAACGGCTCTCGTCCTCGGTCAGTTCCACCACGACCGGAGCGCTGGTGTAATACTTGGCGGCGTTGACGTGCACGCCCTCCGCGATCTCGTAGTCCACGTAAGCGGGCGACGCGACCTTGCTCACCTGCTGCACGAAATCTTTGCCGCAGGTGGCGTAGCAATCGGCAACCGCGAAATAGACCGTCTTACCGCTCTGCGCCGTGGTAGATTGCACGCGCAGGAGCCAAAGCAGTCTGTCGCTTCTGATGGACGTATAAGTAACGTACGGGCTCTTGTTCTTATACGCAGCGGTGTAAAGCAGGTTCCTTGAGTCGTAGTTGGTTACGTTGTCGCTCAAAATCGAAACAACCTCGCCGTCGATGTAGATGGTCGTGGTCAGTTTGTACGTTGCGGATTCCGTGTTCGCCTTAACGGCGGCAAGGTTGGTCACTTCCTCGTGTACACGGATCTGAACGCGATGCCAGCCCCACTCGTGACCGTTGTTCAGGTTTTCAAGGTTGGATTCGACCGCGCCGCCGATGTTCGGATAATCCTCGTAATCGGAGCCGGTGGGAGGCGTCATCTTCGGATACGGGTTACCGGGTTCCGACGTACGGAAGGAGCCGTACTCAAAACCGCCTGCATACGCGCAATCCGCGTTGGGGTTATCGTTCGTAAGCGACCAGTACACGATGTTATTTTGCTGATTTTCATCGTTCTTCATAATGCTGGTCGTCAGGTACGTATAGTGACTGGCGTCGTGCTGCAAATTCAGAAGCGTCGGGTTCCAAAGGATCGAATACTCCACGAGCAGATCGTTGCCGTAGGTATCATCCGATCCGGATTCCTCGGGCTGGAATTTGGCGTCGCCGTCCATCATATCGCCGCGGATCTGCGTTTTGATAACATACTTTCCGGAGTTGTTCTCCGTCCATTTTTCCACGTGCGGAACGAAAACCACGTCCTTTTCGATCGCGGTCTCTTTGCGCATCTCGCCGCAGACCGAGCAGTGCTCCGCGGACCATCCTCTTTCGAGAAGCGTCGCGCCCTGCACGTCGACGAAATCGCCGTCCCAGGTGTGAACGTGCTCGCCGTAGGTCGTGTAGTAGTAGGGAGCGGTGAGGGTCACGCCTTCAACCGTCTCGGATCTCGGTTCGGGATCCGAGACCTTGGCGACGTTCTGCACGAAGTCGTGTCCGCAGGTGACGAACGTGTCGCCGAAAGCAATGACGGCGTCGCGTCCGGTAACGGGCGCTTTCGTATTGTTGACGTAGAACGCCTGCACGTAAAGGTCGCCGGACGAGGGATCGTCGTTGTTGACGTATCTGACGTCGGAGTAGGTCACGCCGCCCTCACCGTTCGATTGCACCGAGAAGAGTTTACGGTCGTGATCGCTGTCGGTAATTACGTCGTTGCCGCAGAGTTTCGAGATCGGCACGCCGTCCACGTAGACGGTCGAGGTCAGATAGTACACGGGTGCAACCGCGCCGGGCGTTCCGCTGGTATCCGCGAGCAGAGCGTCCAGATTGGTCACTTCTTCGTGTACCCGGATGCTGACGCGGTGCCAACCCCACTCGATATTATTCCGGTCTCTGCCGCCGATGTTCGGGCAGTCGACGTACGCCCTACCGACGTTATCCTTCGTCATCCATTCCGACGTGTAATCCACGCCGTCCGCTGCACGATCCGGAAGAGACGAATACTCAAATCCGCCGGCATACAGGCAGTCGCTCAACTTAACGTCGTTGGTCAGCGACCAGTAGCAGTACCCCTTGTTGTCGCTGCCCGAACTGTTAGAAAGCCGGGAATCGACGTATGCGCCGTTGTTATAGGTGCTGGACATGTTGAGCATCGTATCGTTCCAAAGAACAGAATACTCGATCAGCAGATCGTTGCCCTCGTAACCGTTGGACGCGTCGGGGTAGAAATGCTTGCCGCCCGCGAGGACTTGTTCGTTCATATTGAACCCGCGCTTGTACGATTGCGCGGAACCGCCGCCGGTCCATTTTTTGCTGTAAGAAATGGTGGTCGCGTCGTACTCGGTCACGTTATCAAGGTTGCAACCGTCGCAGTGACCGATCTTGGTCCCCTCGCGATTCATCGCAGCGGTACCGCCGACCATCTTGCCCGCGTCTTCGTCGATGAAATGCGTATGTCCCGCGGCGGTGCAAACCGTGAACGATTTCACGGAGGAATAGCGGGTACCTTCCCCGTCGGTGACGAACGCGCACAGATAGAACGAACCGTCGAAATAGGAGTGCGGGATATCGGTCAGTTTGACCGCAACCCAGTAGCGGCCGTCGCCCGCCGCCTGAGGCGTGCCGTCCGCAGTGATGGTGCTGTAAACCTTATCGGTCCCCGCCTTGTAGCAGTTCGCACCGCCGATCGTCGGGGTGGAATTGCTCTTCGAGATCACAAAGCCGACCTCGGTGTAGTCGAGTTTCCCGACCGTGAAGACGAACCGAAGATCGGTGTCGTCGTCGTTCGCCAAATTGAGCGCCGACAAGGTCTGGTAACTGAAGTCGTCGATCTCGGGCAGTTCCGGATCCGGAGTCGCAGAAACCGCGAGCGGGATGATCACGGCGAGGGCGACGATCAACATCGCCAGGATC
>CAMZBE010000242.1 GCA_947304475.1 uncultured Clostridia bacterium | reverse complement strand
TTTCCATTCGTTTTCCGGTCTGTGCCGTCGATCGCGCGCCTTTTTACTGTTGAGGAGTCAAAGAAACCTGTCCGGCCGGAGCAGTAAAGACCAGCAACCCGCCGTCTTCGGTCGCGGTGACGGTCTGCGTCGAGCCGCTCGCGGCGACGGTCCACTTGCCGGCTTTGACGCCCGAAACGTAATAGGTCAGATTCCCCGTTCCGGACGCGGTAAAGGTAAGGGCGGTCGACCGTCTTTCGGCGGCGTTGACGAAGATTGCGGCGACCTTGCCGATCACGGAACCGGTCACGATCGAATTGGAAATCGACGTCGCGGACTGTCCCTCCGGCGCCTTTTTGACGTCGCAGACGTACATGACGTTCAGCATGATATCGTTGTTCTTTCCCGCAGCGGTCTTGATCTCCGCGCGTCCCCAATACCCGTCGCCGCCGTTTTTGGTCGCGATCTGGGAGCCGCCGACGTCGTAGTTATGCCCCGCGCCGCCGATTTTCGAGACCGTGCAGTTCCCGACGGCGTTCTGCAGCACCAGTTTTCCGTTCCCGTTCACGACGGTCACGGTATTGCCCGAGATGGTCGGCTCGGTCTTCGTATGGAGCAGGAAGACCTTCTGATACGAACTGTCGCTGACGGTGACGTTGTCGTAGACGAAGAAATACATCGGAACGTCGTCGTTCCCGGTATCGTAGACCGCGAGCATCCGGCGGTCGAGCCGGGAGACGCCCGAGGTATACGCGCTCGCGATATCGCCCGCGATATAGGCGTACTTCGGCTGCGTCTGCGCCGCGTCGAGATAGCCGCCCTCGTGCCCCGTCGTGGTCCCGAACTTGTACTGGCTGTTGGTCCACGCCCGATCGTAGGACGCGGGGCCCATCGCCTTCATCTCGCCCGGCCGTCTCTGTTGGATCAGATCCGATCCCTTCTGGAACACGATCGAGTTGTGCGCGATGGTCGCCTTATGGTAATACTGATGGTGTTCCGAATCGTACTTGTCGTAGTAACCCGAGTCGCCCGCGAGCAACCCCTTGTAGTAGATCTGGAAGGAGCCCGAATCGGCGTGATCGTGGTTCGCCGTGGTGTGGTTCCCGATCTTCATCGAAACCGACGCGGCGTTCGCCGTCCAGTTGTTGTGCGCGATGATCTGCCCGAGCCAACCGCCGTTGTAAACGATCAGGTCCAGTCCGTCGTAACGCGTGCTCGCGTTCCCCTTCGCCTCGCCCGATTTCAGGATCAGGCAGAAGGGCTTCTCAATATAGGAGTAGTTCGCGTACGCCGCCCAACTCATCACGGTCGAATCGTTGAACAGATATCCCGAGATCATTCCGGCGGTCGCGAACTGGTTCATGTTCTCGGCGCCCGACCGGTCCTCGTCGTCGCCCTCCTCGAAGAACTCGGTCGCGCCGTTGACGACGCGGGAATAGACCGAACGCATCACCTGCTGCATATCCCCGGCGTTGTAGGGCATCACGCCGGTCGCGGATTTCAGCAACCACGCGCTCCAGAGGTCCGCCGCAAAACGGAGCGACAGGTAGATCGACACGCCCTGCGGATAGTAGCCCGCCTCGTAATAAATATCGCGGACCGGCACGTATTCCTCAAAGACGCGCCCGCCGATGAACTGATACCAGGTCGGTTCCTCGTCGAAGATGGCGAGCGAGAAGGAGAGGTAGTCGCGCAGGATCTGGCGCTCGGAGCCGTGCCCCGTGAACGCCCACTGCCCGGACGGCGGGAAGCCGACCTCCATATTGGAGCCGCAGACCACTTTGTGTTCGATGCCCGAAATGAACTGCGCTTTATCGGTCACCGTCAACAGATCGTAGCACCAGTCGTAGACGACCGCCGCGGCGAACATGATCTCGCCGTATTTCCGGCAGGGATCGCCGCTGCTTCCGATCGAGGTGAAACTCGTGATGAACTCTTTCATCAGCCGGATCGCGTCGTAGCCGTAGAGTTTGACGCCGGTCATCTGATACAGAAACGCCTTCGCCCGCGCGCAGTTGAGCACCCCGGCGCTGTATTCGGTGACGGTCCCCGACGTCAGGGCGTTCGCCGTGCTGACCAACGCCTCTACGTCCGCGGTATTTGCCGGATCCTTGATCGCGGCGCGCACCGCGGCAAGGGTATCCTTGTTCATCAGGATCCGCGGGTGCTGCCCCGCCGTCGGGCTGGCGGCGGGAGCGGCGTACTCGGTGGTCGACATCTTGGTATGCTTCGCTCCGCCGAACGCGGCGGCTTCGAACGCGTTGACCGCGTTTTGGCTTTTCGTCAACTTGTTCTGGTATTCGGTGTAGGTCATTTTGTCCTCGATCATCCCGTGCTCGCCGCAGACCGAACAGATCGCGTCGCGCATACCGGGCGTCGTGGCGGTGGGAGCAACGGCGAGATAGCCGCCCGCCAGTTTATGAACGCCGGTTGCCGGGATCGCTCTGGTTTCCATGGAGCCGCAGATCGTACAGGTATAGAGTTTCTTTCCCTTGTGGATGCAATCGGCTTCCCCGATCACGCGGCCCTCGTCCCAGACGTGTCCGTCGGTTTCCTCGGTCTTGGTCGCGCCGCAAATCGTACAGGTGTACATGGTTTCTCCTTTGATTTTGTTTTTGCAATCCGCCTGTTTGGTGACCTCTCCGTCGTTCCAGACGTGTTCGTGCGCGGGGGCGTCGGTCGCCGGCGACTCGGTCTCGTCGCTACCGCCGTCGAAGCAGGCGGTCAGGGCAAAGAGCGAAAGG
>CAMZBE010000241.1 GCA_947304475.1 uncultured Clostridia bacterium | reverse complement strand
GGAGATAGGTCACCATCTTCTGCACGTGACGGTAGCGGAAGAGTTCGTCGTACTTTTCCCGGTGACGGTGATAGTATTTCGCCTGAAACACCATCCAGAGCATCCGGAAGAAACTACGCACGACGACGTATCTGAAACGCAGCAAGGAACGTCCACCCCTTCTTTTCTTGTTTTCGTTTGACATTATACACTCTTTTATGAATTGAATATTAAATCCGCCCACTAAAAGACGTATTAAATTCCCGAAAGGAGAACGCGAATAAATGAAGCACATCTTCGTCATCAATCCCGCGGCAGGGAAGAAGGATTCCTCCGAGGATATCATGCGCGCCGTTTCCGCGATCCCGGGCTACGACTGCGAGTTCTACGTCACACAGGGGCCGAGGGACGCCACGAGGTACGTCAAAACCTGGCTTGAGGAGCACCACGGCACCCGGGCGCGTTTCTACGCCTGCGGCGGCGACGGCACTCTGAACGAGGTCGTGAACGGCGTCGCCGGACACGCGAACGGCTCGGTCGGCGTTTATCCCTCCGGGAGCGGCGACGATTTCGTCAAATATTACGGCGGCCGCGACAATTTCCTTGATTTCAAGAAACTGCTCGACGCGCCCGAGGACGAGATCGATCTTCTCGCGGTCGATAACGGCAAGCCCGGGGAGTTCCGCTATTCGATCAACATCACGAACTTCGGCTTTGATACCACGGTTGCCAAGACTATGATCAAGGTCAAACGGAAAAAGATCATCGGCGGTAAGCACGCCTACGTCACCGGCGTTCTGACCGGACTGATCAAGGCGATGCGCAACAAATGCGAGATCACGGCGGACGGTGAACGCGTCGACACCAAGGGGCGTATCCTGCTCTGCACGCTCGCGAACGGCGGATACGTCGGCGGCGGGTTCTTCTGC
The DNA here is from genome assembly GCA_947304475.1 of uncultured Clostridia bacterium. GTDB lineage: Bacteria > Bacillota > Clostridia > Oscillospirales > CAG-272 > UBA1740. The sequence goes on along the minus strand of CAMZBE010000241.1, from coordinate 1,822 downwards.
GCGCCCCGCGCGATCAACAACGACGGGCTGATCGAGGTTACGGCGTTCCGTCCCCTGTCCCGCATCACCTTCGTCCGGCTGCTCGGTTCGTACACCAACGGTACGCATCTGGACGACGCCCGCTTCCAGAAATACATTACCTACCGCCGCGCCAAAGAGGTCACCATCAAGGCGCCCGAGGGCTTTTCGATGTCGGTCGACGGGGAGATCGTCGACGGGACCGAATTCACCGTCGGCATCGCGCCGAAGGCGGTGCGGTTCGCCGTTCCCGAGGGGTGCGTCCTGATCGCCGGTCGGAAGGGTGAAACGGTCGGCGCCGCTCCTGCAAAAGAGGAAGAAGCGCCTGCCAAGCCTGAAACCCCTGCCGCGGAAGCCCCGGTCGAAGAGGTCGCACCCGCGGTCGAAGAAACCCCGGTTGCCGAACCCGCCGCAGAAGAGCCGGCGTCGGTCTGACCGTCCTTACGCATAAAATCGGGCGAGCCGATTGTCGGCTCGCTCCGCTTTTGCAAAAGGAAACGGGCGCGTTTTTCGCGCCCGTTCTTTTATTTTTCTTTTTTGATGTGGACGTCCATCTGCGGATAGGGGATCTTGATCCCGGCGGCGTCAAGCGTGGTCTTGCAGTCCTCGATCAGGTCGAAGTAGGTCGACCAGTAGTCGACGCTTCTTACCCATACGCGGACGATCAGTTCGACGCCGCTCTGTCCGTTCGACATCACGCGCACCATCGGCGCGGGATCCTTCAGGACTGTCTTCTTTTTCTTGCAGAGTTCGAGCAGGAGTTTCTGTGCGCGCGGACGGTCGTCCTCGTATCCGATGGGAAGCGTAATGTCGATCCGGCGCGTATCCTTGACCGAATAGTTGACGACGACGGCGGACGACGCGGTCCCGTTCGGGACGACCACGACCTTGTTGTCAGGGGTACGTAAACGCGTCGAGACGAGCCGGATATCCTCAACCGTTCCGGAGTAGCCCGCGACTTCGATGAAGTCGTCGAGACGAAAAGGACGAGTCACGATGATCAGGACGCCGCCCGCGATATTGCCGAGCGCACCGTTGACCGCGAGACCGATGGTCACGCCTCCTGCGGCGAGCAGAGCCGCAAAACCCGACGTGTCGATCCCGACGTAGGCGACCAGCGCGACGCCGATCAGCACCTTTACCACGACGCGAACGATGTAGATCACGGTGCGGGACACGGTCTTGTCGACCTTGTTCTTCTTCTCGGAACGGCGCAGGATCAGGCGCGAAACGATATTAACGATTCGGAACGATACGAAGAGAACGATCAGCGCGATGGCGATCCGAAGACCGTGCGTCCGTGTCCATTCCCACAGTACCGCCTTGATTTCTTCCCAAGTAGGCATAACAGTACTCCCGTTTATTTCATCAAATCATATTCTACCACTTCCGGGGCGCTTTTGTCAAACGCTTTCTTCAACGAATGAACATCGCGTCCCCGAACGAGAAAAAGCGGTAGCGCTCCCGGACGGCGATACGATACGCCTCGAGCATCTTTTCGCGTCCGGCAAACGCCGAAACCAGCATCAGCAGCGTCGATTGGGGCCGGTGAAAGTTTGTGATCAGGGCGTCAATCGCCCGGAAACGGTAGCCGGGATAAATGAAAATCCCGGTGTCGCCCTCGGTGGGGCGGATGACGCCGTTCTCGTCGGCGACGCTCTCCAGAACGCGGCAGGAAGTGGTTCCCACCGCGATCACGCGTCCTCCCGACGCGCGTCGGCGGTTAATTTCGTCGGCGGCGTTCTCGTCAAGATGAAAATGCTCTGTGTGCATCAGGTGATCGGCGATCCTCTTTTCCTTGACG
>CAMZBE010000240.1 GCA_947304475.1 uncultured Clostridia bacterium | reverse complement strand
GGACATTACGCTTCCCGACGATTACGAGGCGCTCGGACAGACCACGTCGAACAACCCCGAGTACGTCTTCCACGGCGTGATCCTCGGGTACGGCGCGATCCGGAAGATCACCAATCTGTCCAGACAGCCGCTGGTCTACTCCTCGAGTGGCAGCGTGTTCAAGAAACTGGTCGTTCACGTGGCGACCGACGTCGGCAATTCTCATGCGCACGACATTACGCTTTCTTCCGAGAGCACCGAATATTTGTATACCAACGGACAGGTCTCCTACGGCGCGCTGGTGCGGCAGATCCTCGGCGGCGACAACGTCGTCGACGACGTGAACGTGACGTTTGATCATAACGTGACCGTCGCGTTCTCCGCCAGCGGATCAAACAAAAACCGGCTGATCGCGGTCGGCGGATACGTCGGCACGCTGGTCAACGGGGGACTGATCTTCCGCAATATCTCGGACAATTACGTCGGACTGACGGCGGCGACCACCGCCTGCGTCAATGACGCCGGCTACCTCTCCGTCAATCCGATCATCGGGCGCGTGCTCGCCGGTTACGCCTTCCGTGAGACCGGTACGTACGCCGTGACGTCGGCGTTCTCGAACGGAACCAAGAACTACGTGATGTCGGATCTTAACGCGGCTCTTGCAAAACTGTCGATCGCGAATTCGAATAACAAGTTTACTATCACGATCCCGAACGGGCAGGCGATCTACGTGCTCGGCGCGATCGTCAATTGCGGCGCTGCCTCGGCGTCCTTCAACGCCTCGACGGAGCAGGCGTACGCCTCGCTTTCCGATTTCTGGCAGGCGTACCGTGCCTGGACGGCGACGCGCGCCGGCGCGACCTACAACGGCGTCGGCACGGCCTCGGGCGACGACTATACGGCGGCGCAAGCCGACGCATACGATTCGGCGGGGACCTTGAAAGGGATTCCGTACGTCATCCGTACCTATACCGCAAAGAACGGGAACGTCTACTACGCCCGCACTCTGACCAGGCGGAACAACAACGTCATATCGGTCACCGGCGACTGCGACGTTGCGGCGGGATTCCGCGGGATCGGCAGCCTCTATACCGATGCGAACAAATACGAGAACGACCGGGTGCATCTTGGGATCGAGTCCATGTCCGGGACGGGGAACCCGACCGTCACCCTGCACATGACCTATTCCGAATACGACGCGTCGGTCACGGCTTACCGGGCCGTGAACGGGGATGCGTTCGCCGCCTATGAGAAGGAAGTCAAGTTCGGCTCCAACGGCGGGTTCGGTCTCTTCAACCGACTGTACCAGACCGGGACGACCGGATATATCGAGAACTTCACCCTTTCGGGCAGCGTCTATTACGGGCTACGGCAGGTATCGGACGGCTCCAACTCGAATTGCAGTTACGCAAACGTCAAGGAGTATTCGATTTTGAGCGTCGGCGCGCTTGCCGGAATGGTATATTCCAACAATGCTTCCAACTTCTACACCTCTTTGCGGATCCGGAACGTGGCGCTCTCGGCGCTTACGGTCGAGGGGGCGAAGTACGCCGGTGGACTCGTCGGTTGCTTTGTGAATCCGCTGCACGGTAACGACGCGAAATACACCAGTTACGTCACGACCTGCCCCGTTTCGACGACGACGATCCGCGCAGGCGTTGCCGCGGGCAGTTACTTCGGCTACGCCAACGTCGGCGGCAATAACAACAACGCCAACGCGGCGCGACTGATCATCACGGGCGATCCGGTTTCCAAGACGACGGTCGCTCCGACGGCGATCACGGTATTCGGTGCGATCGACGAGATCTGGGAGCGCAGCAGCCCCGCCGCAGGGGGCATCATCGGCTGCGCCGACACGGCGTACGCGGCGGCGGGGAACTATTATCTTCAGGTCCGGTATATCAAGGTCGTCGGCGGCACGATAACCGCCCCCAGGACGAGTGTGGGCACCTATACCAACGCTATGTATCAGAGAGGTATGCCCGCGGCGTCGGCTATCGTTGCGAAGGTCCGCGGCGCCAAGTTATCGGTGACCGACTGCGAGATCCTGCACGTCGATCTTGACGCGGACGCGGTCGGCGGCGCACTGGGATATATCGTGATCCCGAGAGTCTCGGAACTTGATTTCGAGCGGATTGTGGTCGACGGTGACAAGGACTCTTCGACGAAGGCGACCATGTCCTCGCGTCTGCACGCGGGGGGGATTCTCGGACGTATGTACTGCAAAAAAACCTCGACGCACATTTTCGCCGATCTGACGGTCAGAAATTATTCGTTCTCCTCTGACTTCACCGGAAACGAAGGAACGGCGGCGGGTATTATCGGTAATACCTATATTGAGTCGGAATACGCCTCCGACTATCCCAAACAGTTCATCTTCCGCAATCTTGTGGTGACCGACTGCACGATGACCGTGGATACCACGTCGTCGGGTTCGGGCAACCGCAAGGGCGTCGCCGCTTTCTTCGGCGCGCTTTCGGGTCACGGCAATCAGACCACCTACACCGGGTACAACCTTCGCGCCGTCGTTACCTTCGCGGGAAGCGGGACCAACAACGCGGGCGTCATCGTCGGCAACAACGTGAGCAACTCGGCGACCATCAAACTCGTCGGCGTCAGCGCCAACGTCACGCGTGGCACCAAGACGCTCGGCTATACCGAGAACAACAACGGCGGGTACGCGGTCTACTCCGACTTCTCGATGGGGCAGACCAACACGGCGTTCTCCGGCATCAACGACACCGGGACCAACGACGACGATTATACCGACGTGACC
>CAMZBE010000239.1 GCA_947304475.1 uncultured Clostridia bacterium | reverse complement strand
GCGTTATCGGGGATCCTTATGCAGTAGACGAACAGACCGCATACCATCAGGATCGCGAACACCGGCTGGATATAGTCGGCGTCGTTGACGTTCCGCGTGTAATTGGCGACGAAGCCGAGGATCAGGACGCCGGTCAGCGAACAAAGCAAGGTTGAAAGCGCGTGAATCGCCCACTCGAAAAAGTCGAAATGCCCCCGCAGCCCCTCGAGATCCCCCCGGGCGTACAGGTCGCCGAAGAAGGACGTGAAACTGCTGGAAAGCGACGAAACCAGACTCTTGATGCCGTTGATGACGATACAGGTGACGCTGTAAATCGAGACGACCACCAGATCCGCAAAGACGGTCAGCACCACGACGTCGGCGTTGTTCATGATCACGGTCGCGACGTGCTGCGCGACGCCGTTCCACTTCTGTTCAAGCCGGTAGGTTTCTCCCTTTTCCGGCTTGACGAGGGGATAGTTCTTCCAGACGTAGAGGATCAGAATCAGCGGCTGCACAAGGAACACGACCGAAGAGAAAAGTTTGACCAGTCGGATCGACGCGTCGAGGCGGATCAGGACGAGCGACACCGCGACGTTCAGGATCGACAGAACGATCTGCAGTCCCGCGGTCAGGTAGAACTTCTGGTCCGCGTTCAGGAGCAGATTGTAGGGCGCCGTGAAAAAGTACTGCGCAAAGAAGTTGAGCGCGATGCAGAGGACGAGCGTCGAAACGAAATAGAACGAAAAGCCGTCCGACGCGGTGCCCCAGATGATGAACACGACCGCGACGACGTACGCCGCAAGAACGTACCCGATCCGCCGGAAGAACTTTTTGGAGTCGAAAAAGATCAATCCGACGGTTTTGTTGTCTTCGGTTGCAAGCGGCTTGAAGTACGCCGCCTGAATGACCGCGCCGACGCCCAGATCGAGCAATCCGATGATGCCGAGGAACTGGGTGATCGACATCACCAGTCCGTTGACCTCGGAACCGTAAGCGGAGAGGATCGCCCGCGGGAGAATGAATCCGCAGACGATATTCACCGCCTGCGCGAGCACGGATAGGAAAGAATTAATCTGCAGCCTGTTGGTCTTCATCGGTCGGTTACCTTCCCCGGCGTCACGCGGTCTCACCCGCCGTTTCGGGGACAGGGACCGGTTCGGGCGCCTCGTTCGTGTTTTCGATCTTGGCGTACAGCAGACAGCACAACCCGATGAACATGGCGGAATAGGTCGTCGTAAAGAAGAAGATGAACCACATGAACCCGATCAGACACGGGAAACTGTCCTTGAAACGGCGAATGAAGAACCACGCCTCGTAGAGGATGAACGAAATACCGAACAGACCGAAGGCATTGGTCAGGCAATTCACCGTCTCGTGCATCAGACCGAACACCTGGTATTTCAGTTCGAGGTCGGTGAACACGTTGACCGAATGGATACTCCAGTCGGTCTCCCCCCAATGCTTGGTGACCGTCGCGGCAAACCCCTTCCCGAAGAGCGCGAAGTAGGGCTTGTTTACGTATTCAAGGAACACGTTCACGAGTTCGTCGAGCCGCACCTTCGGGGACGTCGGCAGGTTGGAATACCAGTGGGGATCGAAGATATTGAGCATTCCGAAAACCTGGTGCATCTTGGTCTCCGAAAGTCCGAGATCGAAATCGTGGTGAGTGAACAGAAACACGATCCCGACGGCGCCGACCGCGATCACGACCGCCGCGATCTTCAGGGCGAGTTTCTTGGACAGGACCATTTTGAACAGAAGTACGAGCAGCGCGACAAACACGTAGATCCACCATTTCCCGGCAAGTTCCGACGACTTGAAGAGCATCGAGAAGGCGGATGCGCAGCCGAGCGCAAACGACAGGATCTTCACGCTTTTCGGTTTGTTGCCGTAAAATGGATAGACGATCAGGAACACGCCGAAAATGGCGGACTGCGTGAGCAGGAGCGTCGTGTTCTCCATGTAATCGGCGCTCCAGCCGAACAGGACCGAGAGCACCGTCGCCGCCGCGACGGCGAACAGGAATATCAGCAGGTAGTTCTCGAACTCCCGCATCAGTTTCGGCGACGTCAGAAAACACAGGGACAGACCGACGGCAAGCATCGTCAGGTTGAAATAGAGCAGGATGTGCCGTTCGGTGAGGTAATACCACAAATCGTACAGGTCGCGCAGACCGTTATCGTTGCACCAGCGGGAAACGTACGCGAAAAAGATCCCCAGAAAGAAGACCAGGAATATGAACCGGAGCGTGTTTCTCAACGATTTATGCTTTGATAGTTCCCGGATATAGAAAGACACTCCGCGACGTCCGAACACGAGCAGGAGCGGAAGAACCAAAAGCACGGGAACGTGCGTGCTCTGCACGAACGGCAACTGAACGAAGGTATAAAGCGGAACGGTGTTGTCGTTGTAGATAAAGGTCGGGTGACTGAGAGCGGTTCCGGCAAATACGATGAACAGAATATAGTAAAGGACGACGTCGCGACGCCAGAGCGGAAAAACAAGAAGCGCGACTACTTCCGCAAACGCAATGACGACGGCAAGCACAGGAACGTACTTTCCGAGCGCGCACAAAAGCGCCAGGATCATGATCAGAAAGCCGCAGAGAACGTAGCGAAACCCGTCGGTTTTGCTCCAGTTTTTAAATTGGATCCAAAGGGTGGTCTTTCCTTCTTCCATACCGCTCCCCCTTTCCGTTTCGTTTTTTGCCGGGCGTCAGGACTGCGTCCGGCTTTTCTCGTATTTTTTCTTTTTCAGGAGACCGAACCACATATTCCGGCAGGCGAAGAAGA
>CAMZBE010000238.1 GCA_947304475.1 uncultured Clostridia bacterium | reverse complement strand
AGGAAAACGGGTTCAAAGAGATCGCGGTCACCGATCATTTCTGGGACGAAAAGATCGACGGTGTGAGCGACTGGTACCGCCCGCAGGATTTCGCCCATATCTCGCAGTCGCTTCCGCTCCCCGAAAAAGAGGGCGTCAGGTTCCTCTTCGGCTGCGAAACCGAGATGGACAAGAATCTTCGGCTCGGGATCGCGCGAGAGACCTTCGATCAATTCGATTTCGTCGTCATTCCGACGACGCACCTGCATATGCGGGGATTCACCATCGCGGAAGAAGACGATCCGCTGCCGCGCCGCGCCGCCGTCTACGTCAAACGGTTTGAAAAACTGCTCTCGGTGAACCTTCCGTTTGAAAAGGTCGGGATCGCGCATCTGACCTGTTACCTGATCGCGAAAAAGCCGTCCTACGCGACGCATATCGAACTGCTCGACATGATCCCCGACGCGACCTTTTACGACCTGTTCCGGGAAACCGCGAAGGTCGGCGCGGGCGTGGAACTGAACTTTCCCCTTTCAAGTTACGACCAAGCGCAGCGCGAGCGCGTACTTCGTCCTTACCGGATCGCGCTCGACTGCGGGTGCCGCTTTTATTTCGGGAGCGACGCGCATCACCCCGACGCCCTCGAAAAGGCGCCGGAGAACTTCCGGGCGATCGCAGAGGCGCTCGGGCTGACCGAAGCCGACCGCTTCGATCCGATCCCCTGACCGTTTTCTTCCTTTTACTTATACTTATGCCGCCGTACGTACCGGCGCGCAAAAAAAAACGCCCGGGCAATTCTGCCCGGGCGTCCGTTAATCGGAAAGAAAAACAGACGGGCTTTTCGGCTCGTCTGTTTTTGATTGTCGGTCTTCCCGAGATTATCTCTTCGAGAACTGAGGAGCACGTCTTGCCGCTTTGAGACCGTATTTCTTTCTTTCCTTCATACGAGGATCTCTCGTAAGCAGTCCGGCTTTCTTCAGCAGGGGCTTGTAGGTTTCGTCCGCGGTCACAAGCGCGCGAGCGGCGCCGTGGCGGATCGCACCTGCCTGACCGGAGAGACCGCCGCCGCGAACGTTCGCCACGAGGTCGAACTTACCGAGCGAATCGGTGGTCGCGAAAGGCTGGTTGACGATCAGTTTCAGGGTTTCAAGTCCGAAGTAGTCGTCGATCGACTTCCCGTTGACGGTGATGACGCCGGTGCCGGGATAGAGACGAACACGGGCGACCGATTTCTTTCTTCTGCCGGTCCCGTAAAAATAGGGTTTTGCACTCTGATAGGTCATTGTTCTTCTCCTTTCGATCAATCAACGGCGATGGGTTGCTGCGCCTGGTGCTTGTGGGCTTCGCCCGCGTACACTTTGAGGCGGGTTGCGGATTTCGCGCCGATCGAGTTGTGGGGAAGCATCCCCTTGATCGCTCTCTCCAGCGCCAGTTCGGGACGCGTCGCCATCAGGTGACGGGCGCTCTCGGACTTCAGTCCGCCGATATAGCCGGAGTGACGGTAGTAGATCTTCTTGTCCAGCTTCTTACCGGTCAGAACGGCTTTCGCCGCGTTGATGACGATAACGTAGTCGCCGCAGTCGACGTGCGGGGTGAATTCCGGTCTGTGCTTGCCGCGAAGAATGGTAGCGGCGGCGACGGCGGTTTTGCCGAGCGGCTTGCCGGCGGCGTCGATCACGAACCATCTGCGGACGACGGTTTCGGGTTTTGCCATATAAGTGGACATTTTTCTTTCCTCCATCGGTATTACGGGCAGTCTTCGCCCTTTTTTTCGAACGGTGGTATTATAACACAGGGGAAACGGCTTGTCAAGGGATTTTTCAAAACTTTTTTCGCGAAATTGGGTTAGCATCGTGCGAACTCGCTCAATCTCTCTCAATCTCGCTCAATCTCTCGATTTCGCGTTTGCTATGCACGAAAAAAGTATGGGGAACGATCCGGGATCCGCCGTCCGCCGTTCGGTTCGCGATGCGTTTTTGCCGGCGTGGTCAATCGGGAGCAAGTGTTTGGCAATCTTGTGTATTGTAAAAAGGAGATTTTTATGATACAATATGTTTAACAAACCGTTGAAATAAGTCAAAACCGTTATACAATATGATCGGTTGCGCGCCTCCGCACGCACCGGAACAGGGGGAATTCCAGAATGAAAAAAATCGTGGCGGGTTTGCTTTTTATCGCCATGCTGCTGCCTGCGTTCGCCGCCTGCAGCAAACGCAACAAAAACGGTTCCGATACGGCTGTCAAACTCGGACCGGAAGTGACGATTTACGGCGAGGGCGTGTCGCCCACCGTCATTCAGTCGTCGTCAATCCCTTCGGCGGCGGCGGACGTCGTGATGAACGTCCGCGGTACGCTCCGCACGCGACTTGGCGCCGCCCCGAAACTCGGCTCCGATACCGTCGCAAAGGAGGGCGTAGAACTCGTTTTCGGCGAAACCAACCGCGATATCACCGCCCGGGCGAAGGCGTTGCTGCCCACCCTTGACGGCGACGAAGCGACTTACGTCATCTATTTTAACGAGGACGGCGCCGCCGTGGTCTGGAACCACGAGTACGCCGCGGAGGTCGGTATGCAGTATTTTCTCGACAACTATCTGACCGCAGCGACCTTGAAGATCCCGGCCGGTACGCGGTCTATCGGGCACCTTTCGATCTCGGCGTACGCGGAGGAACTGCGCGCCGCTGCCGAAGAGAAAGCCAGAAGGGAAGAAGAGAAACGCCAGGCGCGCATTGAAGAGGAGTATGCATCGCGTTTCAACGTGATCTCCGATCCCACCGTCCGGACGGCGGTCAAGGACTTCT
>CAMZBE010000237.1 GCA_947304475.1 uncultured Clostridia bacterium | reverse complement strand
CGAGAGCAGGTCGGCGACCGCGATCTTCTTGAAGAAGCCGAGCATCATCTTACGGAGTCCGTAGCCCACGTCTTCCCTCGTGACGGGCAGGCGGGTGCGGAGTTGCGGAAGCAGGTTGGCGGGACGCTCGATGGGACCTGCGACCAGTTGCGGGAAGAAAGAGACGAACAGAGCGTAGTAGCCGAAATGACGTTCGGCGCGAATCTTGCCGCGGTAGACGTCGATCGCGTAGGAAAGCGTCTGGAAGGTATAGAACGAGATGCCGACCGGAAGGATCAGGTTAAGGTTGATCCGGTACGCCTGTCCCGTAAACAGTCCGACGATCCCGAACACGCTCTCGCAGATGAAAATGAAGTATTTGAAGAAGAACAGGACGCCGAGCGACGAAAGCAAGGTCAGGGCAAGGCACCACTTCTTCTGCCGTTTGGCGCGCGCAATCTCTTTTTCGGAGAGCGTGCCCGACGCGATCAGCCGGTCGCGTTTCTCGATCACGAGCGACGACACCCAGGAGACGACCGTCGTGAAGAGGATCAACACGATCAGCGCCGGCTGGGAGTACATATAGAAGAAATAACTGGCGAGGAGAAGGAAGATCCAGCGCGCCTGTTTCCCGATTTTTTCGGGGAGCAGACGGCTTCCGAAATAGCCGAGCAGGACGCAGGGATAGAAAATCAGGAAGGGGATCGAATTGAACGTCATTGTGCGTTATCCCCCCCTTCTTCGGTCGCGGCGGACGCCTCTTCGGTTTTCTTCGGAAGCACGAACTCTTCGGCGCGCGCGAGCGCGATCCGCTCGCTTTCTTCCGCCTTCACTTTACGTTCGGCGACCGTCGTCTCCCGATCGAACAGGCGGTATTCGAGGAGCGCGGACGCGGCAGAGATCACGGCGACCAGCGCCAGGACGATCAGCGTTTCGGTCAGCGTCGCCCCCAAGAGCAGGCAGGAGATCAGAAGTCCGCCCTGACAGACGAGAGACGCCGAGGTGAACCCGTACCGGGCGGCGCGGGCGCGGAGAAAGAACGGCAGCACTTCAAAGAGAAGCACGCCGAACAGGATCGCGTCGAACCAGGGCGTCGCGAAAGGCGACTGTTTCAGCCAAGTAACGAAAGCCATCCGGTTTCGCTCCTTTCCGTTAATCGAATTCAAAGAGGCATCCGGCGTAGTCGGTCTTTCCCTCTTTCGACGTGCCGATCTGCGTCAGACCGAGTTGCTTGTAATCCTGCATCGCCTTCGCCGTCAAGCCGAGTTTTCGACACAGGTGCGTGTACATCGTGTAGGTGTTGATCGCCCTGCCGTAATCGTTCAGGTGAAAGTCCGAGCCGTCCGAGCCCTTGAGCATATACCGCCAAAGGTAGAGGTGATCGGAGCAGGAGCCGAGCAGTTCAAAGCCGAAGGTCTCCTCGATCAAAGCGTCAAACGCCGCCTGCTGCTCGCTCGTCTTCGCCTCGGCGGTCAGGGCGTTTTCGTTGACCGGGCAGAACCCGAAGTAGACCGTCGCCCCGGCATCGGTCGCCTTACCGAGGATGCGGCGGACGTCGGACGCGTAGGTCCCGATGTCGATCCACTGCGTGGGATTGTCGAGCGAGATCTGCTGGGTGACCGTCGTGGTCGAGTTGACCTTGTCGTTCAGGGTGACGGTGTAGTAGCCGTGATTGGTTGAATCGTAACCCAGACAGTACCCCTTGTGTTCGGCGTTCTGGAAATCGCCGTTCCGATCGAAATAGGACGGATGGTCGGTGTAGGAGTTCTTGGATTTGGACCAACGATCGGACTGATACTCAATGAACGCGCCGAACAGGTTCTCGTAATTCCGGACGTCGATGTAGCGCCAGACGTTCTGGCTGGATTCGAGATCACGGAAAAGTTTCCAGGACAGTTCGGGACAGCCGAACTGATAGATCGAGTTCTCGGGGGCGTAAACCACGACGTCACCCTCTCCGACGAAGTTGGCGACCGCCTCCATGTAGACCATGTTGTTGGTCGTGCGGACCGTGCCGTATTCGACGACGAAGTACTCTTCGTCAAGGAGTTTTTCGAGGTATTCGGTCGAGATCCCGTGCAGCGACGAGGAACCCGAGACGAAAACGATCATTTTCTTCTCCGACGCAACCCCGCGCATCAGCCGGTCCCATTTGACGCGATAGCCGCCGTCGTAACTCGCCGCGTAGCGGGGCGCGGTGGTCGCGGACAGGCGGAACTCCGACCAGTTCGAGTAGGTCGCCGCATCAAACGCGTCGTTCGAGATCGAGAGGATGCCGTCGCCCATATAGAGCGTTTTCAGGGACGAGCAGCCGACGACGGCGCCGTCCTCAACTTCGCGCAGTGTGCGCGGCAGGACGAGGGTAGTGAAACTCTTGTTCGCGATCGCGCCCGCCCCGATCGACACGACCTGTTTGCCGTCGATGGTTTCGGGAATGACCAGCATTTCGTCGTCGCCCGTGTAACCGGTGATCTTGACGCCGGAATAGTTCTCCGACCAACTGACGCGGTAGTTGTCGTTCACGGTCGTGAAGCCGGTGGAGACCGGCGCCCAGATGCAGTACAGGTCGAGTTTGCCGTCGACGGCGTTTGCCTTGCAGCCGGGAGAGTACGCCTCGCCGGTTCCGTCGGGCTCGGTGTTGTACTCGAGCAGGACGTAGCCCTCGCGGGTGAACCCGCCGGCGTCGTAAAGGGTGTTCGGGGCGGTGAAATACGACGTATCGACCGTCTGGACGTAGGTTTCGCCCGCGTCCGACGTGCCGCCGTTCATGTGATACGTAATCGTCGTTTCCGCGGGATAGAGTTCCTTGAAATTGGCGTACAGATAGGTCGCTTCGGTAAGCCGGAACGAGTAGCCGAGTTCGGTCGAAACGGGTTCCTCCCCGTCGCGCAGAGGTTTGCCG
>CAMZBE010000236.1 GCA_947304475.1 uncultured Clostridia bacterium | reverse complement strand
GTGCGGCAGAGGGGAAGGGGTCATTTTGAGGAAGTTTTGCAGGAAGGTCTCGACGCCGAAATTGTTGAGCGCCGAGCCGAAGAAGACGGGCGAGAGTTTGCCGCTCCGGACGCGTTCGAGATCGAACTCGTAACTCGCCACATCGAGCAACTCGATCTGCTCGACGAGTTTTTCGCGGGCGAACGAACCGATCAGTTCGTCCATCTTCGCGGTGTCGGTCACGTCGCACTCGATCGCCTGCAGCCGCTCGCGTCCGCGGTGGAATTCGTCGAAGACCTCGATGCAGCGTTTCCGGCGGTCGAAGACGCCGCGGAAGTCGCGCCCGCACCCGATCGGCCAGTTGACGGGATAGGTCCCGATGCCGAACTCCTTTTCGAGTTCGTCGAGCAGGTCGAAGGGATCGCGCGCCTCGCGGTCGAGCTTGTTGATGAAGGTGAAGATCGGGATGCCGCGCAGGGCGCAGACGCGGAAGAGTTTTCTCGTCTGGGGCTCGATGCCCTTCGCCGCGTCGATCACCATGACGGCGCTGTCCGCCGCCATCAGCGTCCGGTATGTGTCTTCCGAGAAGTCCTGGTGCCCCGGGGTGTCGAGGATGTTGACGCAGTAGCCGTCGTACTCGAACTGGAGCACGGAAGAGGTGACCGAGATCCCGCGCTTCTTTTCGATCTCCATCCAGTCGGAGGTCGCATGGCGGTCGCCCTGCTTGCCCTTGACCGAGCCCGCGGACTGGATTGCGCCGCCGTAGAGCAGGAACTTTTCGGTCAGCGTGGTTTTACCGGCGTCGGGGTGCGAAATGATCGCAAAGGTGCGGCGCCGGCGTATTTCGTTTTCGTAATTCATCGGGGTAAAATCCTTTCGTTGTTTTGGGGTGTCGCGTCGGATGAAAGGATCCCGTTACAAGTGATTGAGCCGTTGTCCCCCAACCACGATCTCGCAGTCAGCGGGGTATACCGAGTCTTTCAGAATGACCTCGCCCACCGAATCGCAGACGATCTTACCCGAGAGCGGGTTCTTGATCGAGAGCACGTCGCCGCGGATATTCGCCGTGACCGAGGAATACTCGAACGAGAGGTCGCACCCCTCGGTCTCGCAGTCGATCAGCGTCAGGTTGCGGCAGTAGCAGAGGGGTTGGGTGCCGACGATCTTGCAGCGGATCAGCGTCAGATTTTCGGAATACCAGCCGAGATACTCGCCCCGGATCACGCTGTCGCGGACGGTGACGTTCTTTGTGTGCCAGAAGGCGTCCTTGGTGTCGAGGGTGCTCTCGGCGATCTCGGCGTCGCGGACGTACTGGAAGGAATACTTGCCCGAGAAGCGCAGTCCGCGCGCGACGATCCGCGAACCGCCGAAGAACGCGTATTCACCCGAAAGCGAGGTGTCGAAGAGGTTGATCTTCCGGGTTCTCCAACCGAATTCCGGAGAGACGATTTCGGAATTTTTGACGGTCACCCCCCTGCATTCGCGGAACGCCTTGACGCCGTGCATTTTGCATCCGTCCATCGTCACGTCCCTGTCGTACCAGAAGGGGGCGCGGCAGGTCTCGGTCATCTCGCAGTTCTTTACCGTCAGGGAGACGTCGTGCCAGAACGGATAGCGCAGGGCGAAAAACGAATCGAGAACGGTGATCTGCCGTCCCTCTTTCAGGGCGGACTCCCCGTCCTCTTCTCCCTCAAAACGGCAAGTCTCGACCTGAAGACCGCGCGCTCCGTAAAGCGCCCGCTCTTCGCCGAACCGTTGATTTTCCACTTTTTCGACCGGTTTGAATGGTCTGATCGGTTTGAACTTCATGTTTTTTCTCCGTCTTTTCCGGTGGGTTCCTGTCGTCTTATTATAGCAGACGCGGAACGGAAAATCAATCGTTCGTATTGACTTTTTTTCTCCGTGATGCTATACTGTTGACTGCACGTTAAGCCGATGTGGCGGAATTGGCAGACGCAACGGACTTAAAATCCGTTGGAACTTAAATTCCGTACCGGTTCTCGCCCGGTCATCGGAACCAATTGCAAAAGACGCCCCCGCGCCTCGAAGAAAGCGCGGGGGCACCTTTTTGCAATCGCTACCGCTGCCCAAGGCTCGACCGGTCTTGTTTGCGTTTGCGCAAACAAAGAACTCGCGCCCATCCGATCGAGCCGGCGAATCGCTGTGTCCGGGCGCGAGTGAACCGGTAGCGCGCCGAAAGGCGTGCGTCGAGCCCGGTCATCGGCACGTATCTCCTTTTGCGCAAGCGGCTTGAGCGGCTTTTGCGCCAACCTCTTGCAATTCGTTTCCGTTAGTGTTATAATTATTCTATCGGACTATATCGCGCGCAAACGCGCGTAAGTGCGGGCGCATACCGCCCGGACGTATCTGAAAGGAGAACGGTATGACGGTATCGCGTTTTCTTGCTTTGGTTCTTGCTTTCTTCCTCGGATTTCTCTCCTGCATCGGGGCGATCTTCGGGGTGGGTTACTTTGCTTATTCCAAGGTTTCGCTCGATCAACTTGAGAAATGGGGCGTCGTCGACGTAGACGAGGGACAGTACGTCGACGAGGACGCCGAGGTCGACCTGACCGCTATGACCATCAAAGCGTTCATTGCCGAGATCAAGGAACTTCAGGACCTCGACAAGACGGTCTCAATCGACCTGCTCGTCGAACGCTGGGGACTGAAGATCCCCGACGAGATCATGGAGAAGATCCCGGAGGGCGTCCGGTCGCTCGCGGTGAAGGAGATCTTTTCGGCGAGCGGGCTGTCGGCGATCCTTGAACATACCGACGTTTCCTATTTGTTCCAGTTCCTGCCGGCGGACGTTCTCGCGGAGCCGGCGCGCGAGGCGCTGACCGGAAAAACGCTGAAAGAGGTCGTCGACCTGAAACTGACCGATCTGCTTTCGGGTATGAAACTCGGCTATCTC
>CAMZBE010000235.1 GCA_947304475.1 uncultured Clostridia bacterium | reverse complement strand
GAGAAGTTCGAGGTCCGGTTCGATCAGACGCCCGTATACCTTACCGTCACGGGGATCACCTATTTCGTCGACAATACCAAAACCGCCGAGATACTGCTCACCGAAGAGGGGTTTGCGTTCCTTTCGTCCTATACCCTGCTCACGAGGCAGTCGCTTTCCGTTTCGCTTACGGCGTCGACCGACGACGCGACCAACCCCTACACGTTCACGTGGTTTTCCAACAGCAGCGAGATCCTCGTCGATCCCGCGCTTGAAGCGGGCACCGTAGTCCTTCCGACCGGCACCGTCTCCGCCCTTGAAAACTACCGTGCGGGTGTGGCTCCCGCCACTGTCAACCTCACCCTCGCGGCGTCCGGGCAGAAATCCGAGATGGGCAGTTCTACCCCGTGGAACGTCGCTCTCGACGAGGTGAAGATCACGGAAACCGGGGGCGACAGCCAGGGGCGCCTGACCGTCTCGCCAGACCTCTTCGTCACGATCTGCAATACGGTCGAGGACGATCTCTACCGTCAGGTATCGCTGTTTTTCGGATCCGACCGCGCGGCGAAAAGCGCGATCAAGGGGATCAACGCCGACGGCTATCTCGCCGTCCTCTCCGACGCCACCTACTCGCCCGACGCGTTCGACGTGATCATGAACTCGCTCCTCTTCATCCTCTCGCTCCTGCTCTGGTTCTTCGCCCTGCTTTTCTTCGCCTTCTTCGTCTCGCTCTGCTGCGGACGGTCGATCGACGCTTTCCGGGGCGACGCCTCGATCATGCGAAGCATGGGGATCCCGGTCAAGGTGATCCGGATCGGAATGTACGTCCGGATGCTGTTCTCCCTGATCCCGGCGTACCTGCTCTCCGCCGTCGCCGTATTCTTCATCTTCCGAACGCCGGAACTCAACCGGCTGTTCCGCTTCCCCGCGCCGTGGCAGTCGGTTCTGGTCGCGGTCGGTATGATCGCGCTTGCCCTGCTCTCGACGCGGCGGCAGATCAAGCGTCTTTTCAAAGCGAGCGTCAAATCCGCCCTGAAAGGGGGTGACGCGGCATGATCTCGATCAAACGTCTTGATAAGACCTTCAACCGCGGCAAACAGAACGCCATTCACGTCATAAACGACGTCACACTCGATCTCCCCGCCTCCGGAATGGTCGCGATCTTCGGACGCAGCGGCTGCGGCAAGACCACGCTGCTGAACGTCGTCGGCGGTCTTGACCGCGTGCAGAGCGGTTCGGTCGAGATCAACGGCGAAAAAATGACCGTCTCGAACGACGCCCTGCGCAACCGCTCGGTGGGCTATATCTTCCAGAACTACCTTCTGAACCGGGACCAGACCTGCCGCGAGAACGTCGCCGACGCGCTCCGTCTTCTCGGCGTGACCGACCGGACGTTCATCGAAGCGCAGGTCACCGCCGCGCTCCGCGCGGTCGGTATGGACCGTTTCGCGTCCCGGATGCCCGATACGCTCTCGGGCGGTCAGCAACAGCGCATCGCGATCGCGCGCGCGATCGTGAAGAACCCCCCGGTCATTCTCGCCGACGAGCCGACCGGGAACCTCGACGAAGCGAATACGCTGAACGTGATGCGGCTGCTGAAAGCCATCTCGCGCGACCGTCTCGTTCTGCTCGTCACGCACGAAGAAAACCTGGTCTCGGCGTTTTCCGACCGGGTGATCGAACTCTCGGACGGGTGCGTGGTCTCCGACCGCGAAAACGTCCCGACCGAGGGATTTACCGCCCGCGACAAGAACGCGATCTACCTCGGCGAGTTGCCGCACGAGACGCTTCTTTCGGAGAAGGGCGTGTCGCTCGACCTGTACGGCGAAACCCCCGCCCCGGACGTCAAACTCCGGCTGGTCCGGGCGCAGGACGGGCGCGTCTACCTCAAGGTGGACGGCGGGAACGTCAACGTCCTCGACGGGTCGAGCGAAGTCCGTTTGGTAAACGGAGCCGCGCCCAAGGCGGGTGAAACGCCGGACAAGGAAGACGATCTTCCCGATCTTTCGGCAATCAAGCCGGTCAAGGGAGCGCACCCCGGGCGGCTCTTCGGCTTCTTCGGCGCGTGGAAGAGCGGCGTCCGCGCCAATCTCGGACAGAAGAAACGCGGGCGGAAGGTGCTTCGCGGCGCGCTGGTCCTCTTTGCCGCCGTCGTGGTCTTTATGACGGCGTCGCTCGGCGTGTTCGTCAAGAAACTGTCCGACGTGGACGGGACCTACCATCACCACGTCGTCTACGCCTACGCGGGCGACGAAACCTCCGCCGCCGCCCTCTCCGCGCTCGGGGAAGAGGACGGCGTCGTCTACCGGCAGGTCGCGTTCAAGCGCCCCAACAACGAGCGGTCGTTCTCGTTCAACCTCGGGAACTTCGAGACCTTCAACGAGGGAGGATACACGCTCCGGCTGTCCCCGAGCGAGTTCCAGACGACCGGCGTCGTTCTCCTGCATTCCGCCGCCGCGTCGCGGTCGCTGCTCGCCGGGAAGAACGCCGACCTTACCAACGACGATATGCTGATCACGGAAGCAGCCGCAAAGACGCTGCTCAAGAGCGCGTCGGTCGACTACCTGCGGGAATACGACGACCTGATCGGTCTTCGCTCCTCGTACTGGGGCGTCCGGATCGCCGGCGTCGTGTCGGGGAACGACCGCGAAATCTTCCTCTCAAACACGCGGGTAATGGAAACGAGCAACATGAACTACTACGTCGCGTCCGCGTTCAAGGGGATCGACGCGCCCGCCGACGGCTGCGTCAGCATTATTCTTCCCTATGATCCGTACACCGAAGGCGATAATCCCCCCAAAGCCGGGGACACGGTTTTCGTCAACGGCAAGGAGTTTACCGTCGACCGCGTGATCGGAAGCCAATTCGCCGAAAATTATTCCGACTGGTGTAAAGCGCGCTACGGTACGATGCCGACGCTCGA
>CAMZBE010000234.1 GCA_947304475.1 uncultured Clostridia bacterium | reverse complement strand
CTTCTTGACTATCTCGATCTTGCATCCGAATCCGATCGTTGCGATCGTGGCTGCCCTTTTATCTAGGTACATATACATGATGCTCATAATTACCTCCCCACTGCCGCTTTGACTGCGGCGATCAGTTTCTGCTGTGTTGTATCCTTCTGTTCCAGCGCTTTCAGAACGTCTTCATCAACGCCCGCTACGTGCGAAGCAAAACCGTCACGGCGGCGCTTGAACGCGCGTTCAATTCCTATATGGCGCCCGAGAAGTTCCCGGTCGCCGTCCTGTTCCTTTCCTGTGATCCCCGCGTCGTGGACGTCAACGTCCACCCCGCGAAACTCGAGGTGCGTTTCTCGAACGAGCAGGCGGTTTTCGAGGCGGTCTATTACGCCGTCCGCGCTTCTCTTGAAGCGGGACAGGGAAGACCGGAACTTTCGCTCGAAAACACCCACCGCACGACCTACCAGGTCGACCGTAACCCGGCAGACACGGGAGCCGAGCGTTACCGCGTCCCGACGGTCGAAACCGGCAAAACCCCCTCGTTCGGCACCTCTTACCCCGGGGGTTCTTCCGCGTCCCGCGACCGGTTGCCCCCCGTTTCGGTCCCTTCGCACGCAAGGAATGCGGGCGGATACGTTGCGCATCCCGTCGCCCCGTCGCAGTCGACGCCGGGACAGTCAAACCGCTTTCTCTCCGACCTTGCGAAAGCAAGAGAGAACAGCGCCTCGGGCGTCCGCGTCGCCAGCCCGGCTGTCGGGAACGTACCCGAGACGCCGCCGTCGGTTTCCACGCTCGCGTCCGACGTCCCCGCCTACCGCTATATCGGCGACGCGTTCCGCACCTACCTGTTCCTTGAGACCGACGGCGAACTCTTGATTATCGATCAGCACGCCGCCCACGAACGGCTTCTGTTTGAGGAACTGAAAACCAATCTTCAGACCGACGGGCGCGTCGCGTCGCAGTCGCTTCTGCTCCCGCTTCCCGTGTCGCTCGATCCCGAGGGCGTCGCCGCCGCTTCGGAATACCGAGACGATCTGACGTCGGTCGGCTTCGATTTTGTCGAGAGTAAGGGCGGCGTCGAAATCTCGGCGATCCCCGCCGACGTGGCGATCCCCGACGCGGAGGACCTGTTCAAAAAGGCGGTCGCCGCCATCGAGGAAGGGCGCGGAGATCCCGCCGTCACCGCGCGCGAACGCCGTGAACGCGCCCTTTATCAGGTCGCCTGCAAAGCGGCGATCAAGGGCGGTCGTCTTTACGCGAAGGAGCAACTCGAATACCTCGCCCGCCGCGTGATGGAGGATCCTTCGGTCACGGTCTGCCCGCACGGGCGTCCCATCGCCGTTCGACTGACCAAAGAGGAACTCGACCGTCGGTTCGACCGGATCAAGTAACGAAAGGAAACGCACTTTGGCAAGCAAGAAACAGAACGGTCTCTTCGAGGTCGTCAAAACCGAGGGCAACGCCCGCCGCGGGCGGTTTCATACCGTACACGGGATCATTGAAACGCCCGTGTTCATGAACGTCGGCACCAGCGCCGCGATCAAGGGCGGCGTGTCGACCGGGGACCTCTACGAGGTCGGTTGTCAGGTCGAACTCTCGAATACCTACCATCTCCATATCCGCCCCGGCGACGATCTCATCTACAAAATGGGCGGGCTTCACAAGTTTTTCAACTGGGACCGCCCGATTCTGACCGACAGCGGCGGGTTCCAGGTTTTTTCGCTCGCCAAACTCCGCAAGATCACCGAAGAGGGCGTTTCGTTCCAGTCCCACATGGACGGCGCGCATATCTTCATGGGGCCGGAAGAGAGTATGCGGATCCAGTCGCATCTCGGCTCCACGATCGCGATGGCGTTCGACGAGTGCGTCGAAAACCCCGCCCCCTACGACTACGTGAAGCGTTCGATGGAGCGCACGGTGCGTTGGCTCGCCCGCTGCAAGACCGAACTCGCGCGCCTGAACGCCGAATCCGGAACGGTCAACCCCGATCAACTGCTTTTCGGGATCAACCAGGGCGGCACTTACGAGGATCTGCGCATCGAAAGTATGATCCGCACGGCGGAACTTGATCTGCCCGGCTACGCGATCGGCGGTCTTGCCGTCGGCGAGGAGACCGAGACCATGTATCACATCATCGAGACCGTCGAGCCCTATATGCCGAAGGACAAGCCGCGCTACCTGATGGGCGTCGGTACCCCGCAGAACATCCTCGAGGGGGTATACCGCGGCGTCGATTTCTTCGACTGCGTGATGCCCAGCCGCAACGCCCGCCACGGCAACCTGTTTACCTGGCACGGCAAAATGAACATCAATAACGAGAAGTACTTCGACGATCCGCGCCCCATCGACGAAAACTGCGGCTGCCCGACCTGCCGCCGCTACAGCCGCGCCTACGTCCGCCACCTGTTCAAGGCGCGCGAGATGCTCGGGATGCGCCTGACCGTCCTGCACAATCTCTTCTTCTACAACGAACTGATGCGGAAGATCCGCGACGCCCTCGACGCGGGGAACTACGAATCCTTTTACCGCCAGTACGTCGATCTTTTGGCGTCCCGCTCCGACCAATAACGCTTAGAATAACGCCGCCCGCGCCGAAATCGGCGCGGGCGGCGTTTCACGTCGCTTGCGACAGTTCATGCGTTCGCTTTGCGAACGCTCTTTTTTCGTCAGTCTTCCAAAACGTTCCCGTTTGAACAGCGGACGATCACGCGGGGCGTGTCTTTTTTCCACTCGTCCTTTTTGATCCGGTTCCACTGTTCCGTGGTTCCCCCAAACCTGACGTCGCTCAAAGAGGCGCACGCTCCGAACGCGCCGGTGCCGAGAGAGGTGACGGTCGCGGGCAGAGTGACGGTCGGAATAGAAGTATACAGAAACGCGTATTCCTCGATCTTTTCGACGCTGTTTCCGACGGTGAGGTTGGTCAGGCTGG
>CAMZBE010000233.1 GCA_947304475.1 uncultured Clostridia bacterium | reverse complement strand
CCGAAACTCTACCGCCGCGTCGGGGCAACCCTGACGCCCGAACGCGCGATTGCCGTGACCGGCGAGATCGACCGCCGCGAAGGCGCGGGGGCGAAGATCCTGGCGCAGTCGGTCCGTCCGCTCCGGAAGAACGGAGAGCAGGCACAGCCGGACAGGACGCTCTATCTGCGCGTCCCGTCGCTCGGTTCACCCAGCGCGAAACAGGCGGTTGCCGAGATTGAGAATTCGTTCGGGAGCATCAAGGTCGTCTTTTACGATCTGGAAAAGAAGACCTACGCGAACTGGACCGCGCACGGCGTCGACGCGTCGCCCGAACTGCTCGCGCGCCTCGCCGGACTGCTCGGCGCGGAGTCGGTGGTTTTGCGCTGACTTCACCTTGACAGACTGCGTGCTTCGTGGTATACTATACGTTGCCGAAACGCGGGGCATCGCCCCGTTCGCTCTGTTTTCCGCGTTCGTGAACGCGGAAAGAAAGGAATCTTTTTCGCTATGACCTTCTGCAACATCATTCCGGACGGCGTTCTTTTCATGGGGTTGTTTCTCGGGGTGGTACTCGGGTTCAAACTCGGCTTCGTCCGCGTTCTGTTTTCGGGATTTTTCAAGCGCATCATCGCTCTGATCTGCGCGATCCTGCTCGCTAAGCCCATCGGGCGGATGATCGGGGAACGGTTCTTCTTCAGCGGCATCGCCGATTGGATCGAAAAAACGCTCTCGGGCGCGATCGGCGGGAATACCGGGGAGATGACCGGGGAAACCTTGGAAAAGGAACTGCCGCGTGTGGTGCGCTGGCTGGTCGATCTTCTGCACGTCGATACCCAGGCGATCGTGGACGGCGCGGAGGGCGAAGGGGCGGTTCTGATCCGCGGGATCTCCGAGAAGATCGCGTCCCCCGTCGCTAACGTGATCGGCGTCGTGATCGCGGTGATCGTCCTGTATATCCTTTTCCGGATTGCCTTCGGACTGTTCCGCGCGATCTTCGACAAGATCATGAACCTGCCCGGACTGGTGATCGTGAACAAAATCCTCGGCGTGGTTTTCGGTCTCGCATTCGCGGTGCTTTTCCTTTGGCTCGTCCTCTCGATCTACGCCGCGATTGGCACCCGCTACGCGGACAGCGAAGGGTTCTTTGCCGGGTTTGATCTTGAAAGGACCTTTGCGGCAAAATATCTGTCGGGCACGCGCCCGCTCGATTTCGTGTTCTCGGTCAAGTGACCGGGCGACAAGTCAGAAAGTACGGTTGAACAATGGAAATGCAAATGTGCGCGCGGTGTAAGAAGCGGCTTGCCGTCGTCTTCATCACCCGCATGGATAACAATCAGACGGTCAACGAGGGGCTCTGCCTCCGTTGCGCTCGCGAACTCGGGATCAAGCCCGTCAGCGATATGCTCGGACGTATGGGGCTCGACGACGAGGCGATCGAGAAGATGAACTCCGAGATGACCGACGTGGTGGAGGCGATGTCCGATACTCCCGGCGACGACGGGGAGGACGGCGGCGCGCCCGCCGTCGATATTCCGAAGATTTTTCAGAACCTCGGTTTTCCGATGCCCCAGCGCAAGAAATCCGAGGAAGGAAAACAGAGCGGAAAACCCGGACGCGAACCCAAGCGGAAATTCCTTTCCACCTACTGCCAGAACCTGACCGAAAAGGCGCAGAAAGGGAAGATCGACCGCATCATCGGGCGCGACCGGGAACTGTCGCGCGTGATCCAGATCCTC
Organism: uncultured Clostridia bacterium; assembly: GCA_947304475.1. GTDB lineage: Bacteria > Bacillota > Clostridia > Oscillospirales > CAG-272 > UBA1740. Next base: position 1,211 of record CAMZBE010000233.1, on the reverse strand, counting down.
TGCCGCCGGCAGAAGAACAATCCCTGCCTGATCGGTGAACCCGGCGTCGGCAAGACCGCGATCGCCGAGGCGCTCGCCGTGAAGATCGCCGACGGGGAGGTCCCTGCGCGGCTGAAGGGCGCCGAGGTGTGGCTGGTCGATCTGACGGCGCTTGTCGCCGGGACGCAGTTCCGCGGACAGTTCGAGTCCCGGATCCTCGGTCTGATCAACGAGGTCAAAGAGGCGGGGAACGTGATCCTCGTCATCGACGAAGTGCATAATATCGCGGGAGCGGGTGACGCGGAGGGCAGTATGAACGCCGCGAACATCCTGAAGCCCGCGCTGTCGCGCGGCGAGATCCAGGTGATCGGCGCCACGACCATGAAGGAATACCGCAAGTATATCGAAAAAGACAGCGCGCTCGAACGCCGCTTCCAGCCGGTCATCGTCGGCGAACCGTCGGTTGAGGATACCGTGAAGATGCTCGGGGCGATCCGCGCCTACTACGAGAACTATCATCACATCACCATTCCCGACGCGGTGCTCGAAGCCGCGGCGAGGCTCTCGGAACGCTATATCACCGACCGCTTCCTGCCCGATAAGGCGATCGACCTGATCGACGAGGCGGCGGCGCACGTCGCGCTTTCGTCCAACGCTCTTTCGGACCGGGAACAGGTCGAAAAGGAACTGGCTGAACTCGCCGAGAAGAAGACGGCGCTCGAAGCCGAGACCTCCGCCGGAACCGAGGAAGAAAAGAACGAGGAACTGTATAAGCAACTCGCCGACCTCCGCGTGCAGGAACTGCAACTGAACGAAAAGAAGATCGAACTCGACGCCGCCTGCGCATCTCTCACGGTCACCGAAAACGACCTTGCCGACGTGATCGAGATCTGGACGGGCATTCCCGCCACCGAGATCCGCGAGACCGAGTTCGAGCAACTCGACCAACTCGAAGAGCGGATCAAACGCCGTATCGTCGGACAGGACGAGGCGGTCTCCGCCGTCGTGCGGGCGATCCGCCGCAAACGCGCCGGGGTTTCGGTGCGCCGTTCCCCCGTCTCGATGATCTTCGCCGGTCCCACCGGCGTCGGGAAGACCGAACTGGTCAAGGTGCTTGCCGCCGACCTGTTCAAGCAGCCCGACACGCTGATCCGGCTGGATATGTCGGAATATATGGAGAAACACTCGGTTTCCAGGATCATCGGCGCGCCCCCGGGATACGTCGGGTTCGA
>CAMZBE010000232.1 GCA_947304475.1 uncultured Clostridia bacterium | reverse complement strand
GAGAACCTCGACCTGTTCGAGCGCATGAAGAACGGGGAATTCCCGGACGGCGCGAAAACGCTGCGCGCCAAGATCGATATGGCGTCCCCGAACATCAACCTGCGAGATCCCGCGATCTACCGGATCGTTCACACCGCCCATCACCGGCAGGGCAACAAGTGGTGCATCTATCCGCTCTACGATTACGCCCATCCGATCCAGGACGCGCTCGAAGGGATCACCCACTCGCTCTGCTCGATCGAGTTTGAGAACCACCGTCCTCTCTACGACTGGGTGGTTGAGCACGTCGGGTTTGATCCGCGCCCGCATCAGTACGAGTTCGCGCGGCTGAACGTCACGCATACCGTCATGAGCAAGCGCTATCTGCGCGAACTTGTCGAGACAGGTCTTGTCGACGGTTGGGACGATCCGCGAATGCCTACGCTCTGCGGTCTGCGCCGCAGAGGATATACGCCCGCGTCCATTTTCGATTTCGTGTCCCGCGCGGGAGTTGCCAAGGCGTTGAGTCTGGTCGATCACGAACTACTTGAACACTGCATCCGTGAGGAACTGAACGAGACGGCGCCGCGGCGCGTCGCCATTCTGAAACCGATCAAGGTGACGGTTACGAACTATCCCGAGGGAAAAACCGAGTATTTCGATCTTCCGAACCACCCGCAGCACCCCGAACTCGGCACGCGTAACGTTCCGTTCTCGCGTCATCTGTTGATCGACGCCGACGATTTCGCGCTTGATCCGCCGCCCAAGTTCTTCCGTCTGAAGCCCGGCGGGGAAGTCCGGCTGATGGGAAGTTATCTTTTGAAATACGAGGATATCAAAACCGACGCCGACGGGAAGATCGAAGAGATCTTCTGCACGGTCGATCTCGAAACCGGAAACGGCAATCCCGCCGACGGAAGGAAAGTCAAAGGAACGATCCACTGGCTCTCCGAAGCCGAGAGCGTCCCGGTCGACGTCAAACTGTTCGACGAACTCTTTACCATTGAGAACGTCGCGGATATTCCCGAGGGAAAGGGATACGGCGATTACCTCAATATCGACTCCGTGACCGATCTTCCAAACGCACGCGTTGAGGCGTCGCTCTCCGACGTCAAACCCGGCGAACGGTTCCAGTTCGTGCGCGTCGGATATTTCGTCAAGGATACCAAATACCAGAATACGTTCAATCGCATCGTCGGGCTGAAAGACAGTTATAAAGTCTGACGAAACAAAGGAGAAAACATGAAAATCAACACCAAGTGCATCCAGTCCGGTTACAAACCCAAAAACGGGGAGGCGCGGATCCTACCGATCTGGCAGTCGACCACGTTCACATACGACTCGAGTGACGAGATGGGACAACTCTTCGATCTGAAGAAGAGCGGATATTTTTACTCCCGCCTCGCCAACCCGACCTGCGACGCGGTCGCCGCGAAGATCGCCGATCTGGAGGGCGGCGTCGCCGCGATGCTCACGTCTTCGGGGCAGGCGGCGAACCTGATCGCTCTGTTCAATATCGTGTCCGCGGGACAGCATATCGTGGCTTCTTCCGCGATCTACGGCGGTACCTTCAATCTGATCGGTGTAACCATGAAGAAAATGGGGATCGAAGTCACGTTCGTCGATCCGGATGCAACCCCCGAGGAACTCGACGCTGCGTTCAAACCCGAAACCCGAGCGGTCTTTGCCGAGTCCATCTCTAACCCCGCGCTTGCCGTTCTTGACTTTGACAAGTTCGTTGCCGCGGCTCACAAGCACGGCGTTCCGATCGTCGTCGACAATACCTTCCCGACGCCGATCAACTGCCGTCCGTTTGAGTTCGGCGTTGATATCGTCACCCATGCCACGACCAAGTATATGGACGGCCACGCCATGACCATCGGCGGCGTCATCGTCGACAGCGGCAACTTCGACTGGGAGGCGCACGCGGACAAATATCCCGGGCTGACCACTCCGGACGACTCGTATCACGGGATTACCTATACCAAACAATTCGGCAAAATGGCGTATATCACCAAGGCGGTGGCGCAACTGATGCGTGATTTCGGCGCGATCCAATCGCCGCAGAACGCGTTTTTAATCAACGTCGGTCTCGAAACGCTTCCGCTCCGGATGAAACGGCATTGCGAAAACGCGCTTGCTGTAGCCGAGTTCCTCTCGAAGCACCCGAAAGTAACCTGGGTGAACTATCCCGATCTTCCCGGCAACAAGTACTACGAACTTGCGAAGAAGTATATGCCGAACGGCACCTGCGGCGTCGTTTCCTTCGGGATCAAGGGTGGAAGGGAAGCCGCTACGCGGTTTATGGACTCTCTCAAACTCGCGGCGATCGTCACCCACGTTGCCGATGCGCGCACCTGCGTTCTGCACCCGGCAAGCACCACCCACCGCCAGTTGACCGATAAGCAACTGGAAGAGTGCAAAACGCCCGCCGATCTCGTTCGTTTCTCGGTCGGGATCGAGGATGCAGAGGACATTATCGCCGATCTTTCGCAGGCGCTTGACAAGGCGTAATGGGACGGGCTTCGGCGGTGCTCTCGCGGCTTCTGTCGTTTGTTTATCCCGCCAAATGCGTTTGCTGCGGTGAATTGATCGATCGGGACGAAGAAGTGTTCTGCCGTACCTGTTACGACAGGTACGAGAACGCAAAACAGGAGATCTGCAGCCGTTGCCTCCAACCGCGCTGCCGATGCACCTGCCCGTCGTTTTCGCTCGGAAAAGCGGGGCTTCGACGTCTGGTCAAACTCTACAAGTATCAACCGTCGGAAGGCGATCTCCCCGAAAACAGGATCTTGTTCGCCTTAAAACAAAAACACCTGCAAAGCGTGTTCGACTTTCTCGCACGGGATCTTTCCGAGGCGATCGAAAACGCGCTGACGCCGAAAGAGAAGGCGACGGCGATCCTCGTTCCGTGTCCCCGCAGCGATCGTGCCAGAGCAAAGAACGGCTACGATCACA
>CAMZBE010000231.1 GCA_947304475.1 uncultured Clostridia bacterium | reverse complement strand
GATACGAGGTCGGATATGCGTCCGCGATCGCCGTCATCCTATTCGCCGTGATGATCACCGCCAACATGGTGATCAAGAAAGCGCTTTCAAAGGTGGGACAGTGATATGAGTAAGAAATTAAGAACACGCAGTCACAGAGTCGTCCTGAACCGAAGCGCGGGCGGCGACGCCGGTATCATTTTCTTCCTCGTTATTATGGGGGCGTTCATGTTCCTGCCGATGCTTTACGCGATCATGCAGTCGCTGAAGCCGCTCGACGAACTCTTTATGTTCCCGCCCCGGTTCTACGTACGCAACCCCACGTTTGAGAACTATTCCGATCTGTTCTCGCTTCTGAACGACGCGTGGGTGCCCTTCTCGCGTTACATCTTCAACACGGTGTTCATCACCGCCTGCGGCACGCTGGGGAACCTCCTGCTCGGATCCATGGCGGCGTACGCGCTCGCGAAACTGAAGTTCCCGGGAGGCAACTTCTTCTTCAAACTGATCGTTCTGTCGCTGATGTTCACCCCGACGGTCAACCAGGTCACCCACTTCATCCTGCTCTCTTCGTTCCATTGGATCGACACCTACCTCGCCATCATCGTTCCGGCGATGGCGTCGACCTTGGGGCTCTACCTGATGAAGCAGTTCATGGAGAGTTCGGTGCCCGACACGGTGCTCGAGTCCGCGCGTCTTGACGGCGCAAGCGAGTTCCGCACCTTCTGGGTGATCGCGATGCCGATGGTCAAGCCGGCGTGGCTGACGCTGATCATCGAGAGTTTCCGGTCACTCTGGAACTCCGGCGCGTCGATCTACATCCATTCCGAGCAACTCAAGACCTTCAACTACGCCATCACGCAGATCGTTTCCGGCGGTATCGCCCGTTCGGGCGCCGGAGCCGCCGCGACCGTCGTGATGATGCTGGTCCCGAACGTCGTATTCGTGATCAACCAGAGCAAGATCATCGCGACGATGGGATCGAGCGGTATGAAAGACTGACGAAAGGAGAACGAAAGCATGAAGAAAGTATTCGTACGGTTCCTCATTTTCGCGTATATCGCGGTTCTCCTTTTCGGGATCACGACGATCGGCGCGGGTGCGGCGTCTTCCTACCAGACCTACACCTACTCCAGTCTTGGCGGGACTCAGAACTCCCCGAATGCCTACGAGGTGTACGGGAACTACAACGCCGACCGTATGCAACTCTCCCGCTACAAGGACACCTACATCGAAAAGCGTAAGAACCTCGAGATGGCGGTGAACAGGAAAACCGAGTCCGAAGCGAAGACCACCGCCCAGAACGAGTGGGAAAAGTCCGGGCTCAACGCGCTGAATAAGCCCAACTCGATCCGCGCGGACAAGAGCGGGCGGCTCTACATCGCCGATACCGACAACAACCGGATCGTGATCCTGAAGAACGACTATACCGTTTATTCCGCAATCGACATCTTCGAGAGTTCCGCTGCCGATTACGACACCTTCAGCGGACCGAAGGGCGTGTTCGTCGACGACGATCACATCTACGTCTGCGACACGGGGAACAAGCGGATCGTGATCTTCAATAAGAGCGATTTGTCTTTCCACAAAATCATTTACAAGCCCGATACTTCGTACGTCAGTGAAGGGCAGTGGCAGCCGTCCGCCTGCGCCGTCGACCAGTACGGCCGGGTGTTCGTGATCTCGGAAACCGCGACCGACGGCGTTATCGTTCTGGCTGACGAAAACGGATTTTTCAACGGCTACATCGGCGCGCCGAAGGTTTCTTACGACCTGTTCGAGTATATCTGGCGTAACTTCCAGACCGAAGAACAGCAGAAGAAGAACGTCAAGAACGTTTCGGTTACGTTCAGCAATATTGCGATCGACGAAGACGGTTTCATTTTCGTCACGACCGACAAGATCGACAACGTGCAGGATGCGTACGATACGTTGAAGAGCAAGAAAGAGGACCACTCGCCGGTCAAGAAACTGAACTCGGCAGGGAAGCACATCCTGCAGAGAAACGGCTTCTTCGATCCCAGCGGCGAGGCAGTCTATACCAGTTTGAACAGCGAAATCTTCCTGTCGAAGATCGTCGACGTCGCGGTCGGACCGGAAGGATCCTGGTCGATCATCGACGCCGCTCGCGGACGCGTTTATACCTACTCGTCGGACGGCGAACTGCTCTTCGCGTTCGGCGACGGCGGCGACGGGAGCGGCAGTACCGGTAAACTCGGTTCGCTGACGCATCTGCAGTCGGTGACCTACCAACTCGCGCCCAACCAGGAAGAGGGGGCGGAACTCCCGACCTACAACCTGGTCCTGCTTGACAGTTTCACCTCACTCTTCACCGTCTTCACCCGTACCGATTACGGCGATCTTCTGATCGAAGCGTTGGCGCAGGAGAACAACCGCGAATACCAGAACGCGGAAGAGTACTGGCTCCGGATCCTGCAGCGCAACAGCAACTTCGACAGCGCCTATATCGGCGTCGGCAAGGCGCTCTACCGTCAGGGCAAGTACGAAGAGGCGCAGGAGTACTTCAAGGCTTGTTTCGAGACTTCCTATTATTCTAAAGCGTACGCCGAACTCCGCAAGAACTGGATCGCCGAGTCCTGGCATCTCGTCCTGATCGTTCTCGTCGTGGTCGTCTTCCTTGTCCTTGTGGTCAAGGGGCTCGGAGCGGCGAAGAAGTTCAATACCCGCGTTTCGCTCAAACCGGGCAAGCAGACGTATTGGGAGGAACTGATCTTTCCGTTCCATCTCGTATTCCATCCCTTCGACGGGTTCTGGGATCTCAAACACGAGAAACGCGGTTCGGTCCGCGGCGGTCTTACCATCTTGGGTTTGTCGATCCTCGCGGTCTTCTACTACAGAGTCGGGAAAGGGTATATCTTCAACCCGACTCAGGCGGGCAACGCGTACTCGATCGTCTTCTTTGCCATTTCGATCACTCTGCCGGTCCTCCTGTGGGTGACGG
>CAMZBE010000230.1 GCA_947304475.1 uncultured Clostridia bacterium | reverse complement strand
CCGGGGGCGCGCCGATCAGGCGCGAGACCGAGAACTTTTCCATATACTCGGTCATATCGATCCGGATAAGGTTCTTTTCGTCGTCAAAGAGCGCCTCGGCGAGCGCCTTCGCCAGTTCGGTCTTGCCGACGCCGGTCGGACCGAGGAAGAGGAACGAACCGAGCGGTCGGTCGGGATCCTGGATCCCCGCGCGCGAGCGCAGGATCGCGTCGGCGACGCGCGAGACAGCCTCGTCCTGTCCGATCACGCGGCGGTGCAGAACGTCGTCGAGGTGGAGCAGTTTTTCGCGCTCGCCTTCCATCAGCCGCTGCACCGGGATCCCGGTCCAGCGCGCGACGATCCGTGCGATCTCCTCTTCGGTGACGGCGCGGCGGAGAAGGGAAGTCCCCTTGTCGCCCGTTTCGGCTTCGGCGCTCTCGGCTTCTTCCAGTTCCTTCTGCAGTCCGGGCAGTTTCCCGTATTTCAGTTCGGCGGCGCGGTTCAGGTCGTATTTCGCCTCGGCGGCTTCGATCTCGGCGTTGGTCTGTTCGATCTGTTCGCGGATCTTCTGCACCTTGCCGATCGCGTCCTTCTCGTTCTTCCACCTGATCTGCATCGCGTTCATCTCGTCGCGTTTTTCGGCGAGTTCCGCCCGCAGTTTTTCAAGCCGCTCCTGCGAGAGTTTGTCGGTCTCCTTCTTCAGGGCGGTCTCCTCGATCTCGAGTTGCATGATCCGGCGCGAGATCTCGTCCATCTCGGTCGGCATCGAGTTCATCTCGGTCTTGATCAGGGCGCACGCCTCGTCCACCAGGTCGATCGCCTTGTCGGGCAGAAAACGGTCGGTGATGTAGCGGTTGGAGAGCGTCGCCGCCGCGATCAGCGCCTGGTCGTGGATCTTCACGCCGTGGTAGACCTCGTAGCGTTCCTTCAACCCCCGCAAAATCGAGACCGTATCCTCGACCGACGGTTCGTCGACCAGAACCGGCTGGAACCGGCGCTCGAGCGCGCTGTCCTTCTCGATGTACTTGCGGTACTCGTCGAGCGTCGTCGCGCCGATACAGTGGAGTTCGCCGCGCGCCAGCATGGGTTTCAAGAGGTTGCCCGCGTCCATCGCCCCGTCGGTCTTGCCCGCGCCGACGATGGTGTGCAGTTCGTCGATGAAGAGGATGATCTTGCCCTCTGACGCCTTCACCTCGTTCAGCACCGCTTTCAGGCGCTCCTCGAACTCGCCCCGGAACTTCGCCCCGGCGATCAGAGCGCCCATATCGAGCGAGAACAGCACGCGGTCGCGCAGGTTCTCGGGCACGTCGCCGCGCGCGATCCGGAGCGCCAGCCCCTCGGCGATCGCGGTCTTGCCGACGCCGGGTTCGCCGATCAGGCAGGGGTTGTTCTTGGTTTTGCGCGACAGGATCCGGACCACGTTGCGGATCTCGTCGTCCCGCCCGATTACGGGATCGAGTTTCTGGCGTTTCGCCTGTTCAGTCAGGTCGGTGCCGTACTTTTTCAGTACGTCGTAGGTCGCCTCGGGATTGTCGCTCGTCACCTGGCGGTTCCCGCGCACCTGTTTTAAGGCGGGCAGGATCGCGTCGCGGGTAACGCCGTTCTTTTTGAAAATGGGGGAGAGCGTCGCGTCTGCTTTGTCGATCAGCGCGAGCAGGATATGCTCGACCGAGATAAACTCGTCCCGCATCTTCAGGGCGATCTCTTCGGCTTCCGAGAGTGCCGCGTCGACCTCGCGCGACACGTAGATCCGATCGTCGCCGCTCGCCTTCACCTTGGGCAGCCGTCCGAGCGCGATGTCGAGCGCCCCCGCGAGCAGGTTGACTTCGATCCCCGCCGCCTTGAGAAGCCCGGGGACCAGTCCGTCGTTTTCGGCGATCAGCGCCCGCATCAGGTGGATCTGCTCCATCTGCTGATTGCCGTTCTGCAGCGTCAGGTTCTGCGCCTCACGCAGCGCCTCAACGCTCTTTTGCGTGTATTTTTCGGGATTGACCATTCGTTTCTCACTCCGTTCCGTACCGTCTTTTTGACGGTTAGACTTTCTTTGACCATCTGCACATAGTATAGCCCCGTCTCGTGAACGCAATTTGAAAATTCCGTGAACGAATTGTAAATGTTAGCACTCCGACGCAAAGAGTGCTAACCCGCCGCCGGGCGAACCGACAGCAGGAATAGGGAATAACGAAGCGGTCGAACGCGCCCCGGTTCTGCGGGTGCGTTTCGTCCCTTGACAATTTTTTCTTTTTCGGATATAATGAAGTAGATCATTCAAGGGGGTACGATATGAAAAAACCGTTGTTTTGGATCCCGCTCCTCCTATGCCTTCTTCTCTCTCTTTCCTCGTGCGCGAGCCCTTTGAAAACAGACGCCGAGGGTTCCGAAGTACAGAACGGCAACGTTACGACAGGTGAGGTCGACTGTATTGATTTACGATTTTTCAAAGAGAGCGAAATACCGTTAGAGCCGGATAAAACGGATCTGCCGTCGTACGCCGTTTTGAGCAGTATCACGCCCGGTATGACGAAAGAGGAAGTGTTTTCTCTTGTCGGAAATCCTCAAAGAGTGGAAACTCGGATGATTTCCAACCGCCCTGGAACATCCATCGCTGAAAAAAAGATCTGTTACGTTTATGACAGCAGCGACGGGAGATCCTTGTTTGTTCTTTGGGGTTATCTCGGCTTGCTGGAAGACGATCCGGTGGTCCTGAATACAAGCCCGGGCGAGCAGCCGCAAGAGCAAAACTGACGCTTTACCGAATAATTGAAAACACAAGCGTATTTCCCCGCCGGGCAAGCCCGTCGGAGTTTTTCACGCCGTTTGCTCTACCTCAACAATTGTCCCGCAAATTCAATAAATAAGGAAGGTGGCGTTATGGCAAAGCGAGTCATATGGGTTTCGGTAATATTGTTGGCGTTTGTATTTGTGCTTTTGTGTTCGTGTGAACCCTCACGGGACAAACGCTTTGCAAGTATTGTCGGAG
>CAMZBE010000229.1 GCA_947304475.1 uncultured Clostridia bacterium | reverse complement strand
CGATCGCCGAGGTATTCCACGTCTCCCCCGATGCGATCGCAGACCGAAGCAATCTGGTCTTCCGGGAACTTTCGGACTGCGTTCCGAAGGGGATCGTCCTGTCGGAGGAAGCCCTGCCCCGCGTGTTGGAGCGGTTTCTATCAAAACTCCCCGTCCGGGAAGCGGACGTCTTTCTCAACCGATACTATTTCTTAAAAAATACGGCGGAAATCGCGGACAAATACGGGATCCGGGAAAACCACGTCCGCAGCATCCTGTCGAAAACCCGGAAGAAACTCAAAAGTATGCTGAAGGAGGAACTGTCATGAACGGGATCGCCCTTTTCAACGCCCTCTCCAAGATCGACGACCGGTTCATCGACCGCGCCGCCGCAAGCCCCGCCGTCCAAACGAAGCCCCGCCGTTATGTCCGCCGCTGGGTGGAAATCGCCGCGTGCGCCTGCCTTCTTCTCACGGTCGCCGTGGTCTGCTTCAGCCGCGTCGGTCTGTTCGCCCCGAAGGGTGCGAAGATGAATGGCGGCGGCGATCATTATTCCGATCAGACCGGCGCGCAGCAAACCGCCGCCGGGACCGACCATTGGGCTTCGCCTGAGCCGAACTACGGCTATTCCCTATCGGTCGTCGACGGTCGGAACTATCTGAACTTCGACGGAGGGAACGCCTCATACTCTTCGATCAAAGGCACCGTGTACTTCGAGACCGTAGACGCGATGGTCACCGCCATCCGGACGAACTCCCTCTCCCCCGATCAATGCGAAACCATCCGCAACTCTTTCCCGCAGGACGAGAACGGGATACGGATCGTCGACCTCGATCACGTCTTCGACGCCGCGCTGCCCGACGAACTGATAAGCAGAGGCGTCGTTTGGGAGGGACCGTCCTACGCCTTCGAGTTCGACGACGAAAACAGCGTTTTGGGAAATCTCCGCGTCCTGACGAAGGAGGACTACGAAACGCTTTACGCCGATCAATACACGGCGTTCTTCGACCGCGCCGGGATCACCGTGCTCTCGCGCGGAAACGTCGCTGACCGGAACGCCGAGGCCGTGCTCTACGAGTCGCCGGACGGCACGCTTCGGGCGATCCGCTACGCGCTTGCGAACGGCGTGACCGTGGTAGAGACCTATTTCGCGCCGGGAGGGACGTCTTCCGCGATACCCGTTACGGTCGAACTGTACGGCGAAACCGACGCCGCCGCGTTCTACGCGGAACTTTACGAACTGACCGAACGCCCGACCGTCGAATGGCTCTCGCGATTCGGTCTGACCGAGAGATGACTCGACACGAAAGGAGGTCAAGATGAAAAGAACGATCGCGTTCGTTTTGCTCCTGACGCTTTTGTGTCTTGCAGCCTGCACCGAAAAAGACGGCGCCGCTGCGACCGCGAAATCGACCGAAACGGTTATACCCCCCTTGACGGTCGGGATGACCTACGACGAAGTGGCGCGGCTGCCGCTCCAAACCGTCGACGCCTTCCATCTCGTTTTCTGTCGGGACGGAGCGGGCAACTCGGTGGTCGGCGAGTACGACGTCGACAGCGGAATGATCTCTTCCGTCCGTACCTTCCCCGCCGTGACGGCGGACTCCGCCGCCTTCGCGTCGATTGCGCTCGGGATGGATATTTTCGACGTGGTGGAGCGCGTCGGCGTGCCGTTCGGGATGATTATAGCAGAGGTAGAACTCATCGACGCGTCGGTCGGAGACCCGCCGGACGATCCTGCGTTTCTCCTCTTTGCCTGTACCGACGGTACCGAGTACCAGATCGAACTGGGCAGTAATCGGCGGGTTGCCTGGATTAAGCAAACGCCGAACCCGCTCGGCATCACGCTCGAACCCGACAAAGCCGACCTGCCTTCCTACGCCGTTCTCTGCACCCTCGCGATCGGAATGACCTATTCCGACGTCGAGCGTCTGGAGACCGAGCATCTCTTCGCGGGGATCTACGTGTTCTGCGCCAATGACGCCGGCAACGCGGTCGTCGGGCAGTTCGATCCCGATACGCTGAAGATCGCCAGGATCACCGAGTACCCCGCCGTGACGGGCGACGCCGACGCGTTTGCTTCCCTTACCCCCGGCATGACCGTCTACGAGGTGGTACGCACCGTCGGGCTTCCGCTCGGATCCCGCACCTTCGGGCTCAACACGCTCGATTTCGCCTGCTCCGACGGGGGTGAATACCGCGTCACGTGGAACGACGATATGACCGTGCTCGCGGTCGCCCCCGTACCGGACTGACTTTTTCCCCGCTTTTTCCCGCCGGGTTCGCCCGGCGGGATTTTTTTCGGGCGGGGGGTGGCGTTTTACATTCAAACGTGGTATAATAGAAAGGTAGGCGGTTTTTCCCCCGGTCGGGGGAGAAGACCGCAGGAAACCAAAAAACCACGTGAGGAAGGTCGGCTATGCGCGAGATCGTGATCCGGGGCGCCCGGGAAAACAACCTGAAGAATATTTCGCTCACGATCCCGAGAGAAAAACTGGTGGTGTTCACCGGGCTTTCGGGATCCGGGAAGTCGTCGCTCGCCTTCGACACCCTGCACGCCGAGGGGCACCGGCGCTTCGTCGAGTCGCTCTCGTCCTACGCCAGAATGTTTCTCGGTCAGATGGACAAGCCCGACGTGGATATGATCGAGGGGTTGTCGCCCTCGATCTCGATCGACCAGAAGACCACTTCGAAGAACCCGCGTTCGACGGTCGGCACCGTGACCGAGATCTACGACTATCTGCGTCTGCTCTACGCGCGGATCGGGATTCCGCATTGTCCGATCTGCGGCAAGGAGATCCGGCAGACCAGTCAAGATCAGATCGTCGAAAAGATCCTCGGTCTGCCCGAGGGGACGCGGTTTCTGGTGCTGGCTCCGCTGGTGCGGGGGCAGAAGGGCACGCACGAAAAGGTGCTTGCCGACGCGAAGAAGGGCGGGTACGTCCGGGTGCGCGTCGACGGCTCTCTCTACGATCTTTCGG
>CAMZBE010000228.1 GCA_947304475.1 uncultured Clostridia bacterium | reverse complement strand
GGACGCGGAAGGATTTCATCGCAGATCAGATCATCGCGCGCGATCCCGGTACGGTCGGAATCTACCGTCTGACCATGAAAGAGGGAAGCGACAACTTCCGCCACTCCTCGGTGCAAGGCGTGATGAAACGCATCCAGGCGAAGGGGATTGACGTCGTGGTGTACGAACCGACCATGAAGGAAGATACCTTTTTCCGTTGCCGCGTGATCCGCGATCTCGACGAGTTCAAGGCGACGTCCGACGTAATCCTCGCCAACCGTTTCCATTCCGACCTGTCGGACGTTATGGACAAGGTCTACACGCGCGATCTCTATTTCCGCGACTGAAGAGGGGCTTTTACGCCCCTCTTTTCCCGCTTTTTACCGAAAACGCGCCGCAGGGCTTGCAATCGGCGCGTTTTTGCGATATAATGGAACGGAAAGATCCGCTTGAGACGGCAAAACGTCGCGGGGGATCCCGGAAGGATACGCAGATGAAGTTGATCGCCTTTGATCTCGACGGCACCCTTACGCAGCATAAATCTCCCCTGGACGCCTCGAACAGGGCTTTCCTTTCTTTGCTCGCAAAGCATTATCGCCTTCTGATGGTCGGGGCAGGGGACTGCGACCGGATCTCAAGCCAGATGGGGTATTTCCCGATCGAGATCCTCGGCAATTACGGGATGCAGTACGCGCGCGTCGAGAGCGGAAAACTCCTGATGCTGCGCGAAGAGAAGGTCCCCTGCGACCGCGAGAAGATCACGGCGACGGTCGAAAAACTGCGCCGTCGCTTCGGCTTCACGTCCTACCGCGGCTCTTCGACGCTCTTCTTCCCGTCCGGGTGCGCCTGCTTTCCGGTCCTCGGGACCGAAGCGACGCTGGATGAGAAACTCGTCTTTGATCCCGACCGGTCGATCCGCCGCTCGCTGCTTCCCGAGGTGCGCGTAGCCTTCCCGGAATACGAGGTATTCGTCGGGGGCGCATCGTCCTTCGACCTTTCGCCGAAGCCGTACAATAAGTTCTACGCGCTCTCGCGTTTCTGCAGGGAGAACGGGATTTCTCTCGACGAAGTTACCTATGTCGGGGACGATCCGGGGGAAGGCGGGAACGACGAACCGGTCTACCGTGCCGGAGTGCCCTTCGTGCTGATCGACGACTACCGCGCGCTGCCCGATAAACTCGCGAGATTTCTCCCCGCACCCGCGGGCTTTTCGCAAAGATAAATTCGCAAAGGAGATACGCAGATGATCAACGGAAACGATCCGAAAAACGAGTTTGAGAAGATTGATTTCGAAAAAAACGGATTAGAAACGGACGAACCCGAGAAAACCGAACCCGAGAAAACCGAGCCGGAGAAAACCGAGTCGGAGAAAACCGAGACCGACAACTGGGACGAAAAACCGAAATACGACGGGCCGGAAGAAAAGCGGTATTATACCCAGTACACGCCGCCGACACCGGGGAACGGGATTATCCCGGAGCGCCCCGTCATGCCGCCGCGCGATGCCGACGGCAAAACGTCCAAGATCCTCGGTTTCATCGGACTTGCTCTCGCGCTTTGTCTGAACCAGATCGCCGGGATCGTTCTTGGGATCATCGGTCTCTGCAAAGCGAACAAATCGATCCGGACGCTTGGTTACAAATCGTCCGACGCTAACGTAGGTAAGGTCCTCGGGATCATCAATATCATCGTCGGTTGTCTGATGTTCGCTCTCATTGTCGCGTACGCCGCTTTCTTCTACAGCAGTTTATTTGAATGGGTTGAAGAGTTTGCAAACGAAGGAACACCGTCCGACTTCGACTGGAGCATTACGGCTTAAAAACCGAAAACCGACCGCAGGCAGTTGCCGGCGGTCGGTCGTTTTTGTTTACGTGTGAATGAAATCCCCGGTCGGATCGAACCCGAACCCGATCAGAAGGATATTCCGGACGAAAAAGAAAACGGCGAACAGGGAGATCAGCACGAAGGTCCACCCCCGCGGGATCCGGTACGAGAAAAGACCGCCGCGGATGAAAACGGTCAGCGCCTTTGCGTAATAGAAGAGAAGCACGGGGATCGAGAGCAGAACGACCGGATTGAGTCGAATCGCGGTCAGGAAATCGAAACGAAGAAACGCAAGAACCGAGCGGGTTCCTCCGCAGACCGGGCAGTATACATGAAGGATATCGTGCAAAGGGCAGGTCAGGACGGGAAAACCCGCCGCCCGTAACCGGGAAAACAAAAAGAAAAAGCCGATGAAAAGACCACCCAAAACGAGGACGACCAGATGAAAGATCCAGAACGAGCGGCGGCGATCCATCGGCGTTTTTTCTCCCTTTCGGCAAAAATAGTGAAAAATAAGATTTCCTATTGAAAAACGGTGTAAAGTATTGTATACTATAATCAGTATAACATTTTCTCCGACGAAAAGCAAGCCGCCGGAGCGAAAGGAGGGACGACAAGTGGGCAGTTTTGTTATGCGTCGGGTGAAGGACGGGTTCGTCTTTCAACTCTATGCGCCCAACCGTCTGATCCTTTCTACTTCGCCGGTCTACATCACCGAGGACGCCTGCAAAAAAGGCATCTTAACGGTGATGGAGCAGGGGAAGAACGCGGGGGAGGCGGATCTGACCGAGGTCGGAACTCCGCTACCCAAAGCACCGCGTTACGAAATCATGCGCGACGCCGCCGGATCCTTTCGCTTCCGTCTCCGTGCAAAAAAGGGAGACGTGATCCTGACTTCGTCGGCATATTCCGATCCGACGCTCGCGGCGCTCGGGATCGGTATGGTGCGCGAGAACGTCGAGGACGCCCGCACTTACGTCTGGCGCAACGGTGAAGTTGCGCTGATGAACCTGCTTCGTCGTGAGAAAAAGAGCAAGAAAAAGCCGGGGCGCACCCCTGACGTTGCCGAACTGACCATCTACACCGACCGTCCTCTGATGACCGATGAAGACAGAGAAAATGGCGGTTCCGCCGCCTCCGCAGAGCGCGGAGCGGGGAATGCCGCCGCTATTG
>CAMZBE010000227.1 GCA_947304475.1 uncultured Clostridia bacterium | reverse complement strand
GAGTGTTTACGATGCGTACCTGTAGAGTTTGGTCCCTGCTTTTGGTCCTTTGTATGCTGCTCGCGATGTTCGCCGGCTGTTCGGTGAAGGGGGGAGACGATCAGACCGCACCCGCCTCAACCGCATCCGCCTCGACCGCGCCCGCCGCAACTACCGCCGCGGTCACGACGGAGCAGCCCGCCTTGGCAGTGGACGGTTACGTCGCCATGGCGGACTGCAAATCGTACGTCAAACCGATCGGCAGAAGCAGATTTTTTAAGAATTCTTTCATCCTCGACTGGACGGCTTCCGGGATCGAGTTCGAGTTTGAGGGCTCGGGCGAACTGAAGGTCGAGATTGAAAAAGTGTTGACGAAAGGCGTCGTGCTGATCGCCGAGGTGGACGGAGAGACGAAAACGCTGAGTCTTACGGACACGGGAACCCAGACCTACCAGGTCGCGTCCGGGTTGGCGGAGGGCACGCATCACGTGCTGATCCGCCGCCGGAATATGGTGGAGGACGGCTCGGACGTCGGACTTCTGGTTGGGATCAAGGGGATCCGGATGACCGGGAGCCTTCTTCCGAGACCTGCCGACAACAAGTACATGGTCGCCTTCCTCGGCGACAGTATCCTCTGCAGTCACGGATTGCCGAATCAGAACGGGCTTGCCACCTACGCGACGGATCTCTGCAAACGCGAGGGCTTCGATTACGACATCTGTTCCGTCTCGGGCTTCGGCGTTGCCTGCAGTTCCACCCGGCACGGGTACACCGAAAACACGATGACAAAGTACTATCCCTACTTCAACTACTACCGCAGCACGACGCTGCGCTATCAACCGGAGAAGAAAGCCGATCTCGTGATCGTCAACCTGAATACCAACGATAACAACTTCGGCTGGGAGAAGGGCACTTCCGAAGCGCCCTACAAGGCGGCGCTCAAAACGCTGATCACCGAGATCCGCGAGATCCACGGCGCGAACGTGCCGATCGTCTGGATCGTCGGTATGATGATCTCCCCGGACAGCGGCGTCAACCAGTGCCTGAACGAAGTGTTCGCCGAACTCGGCGGCGAGTCTGCCGGACTTTACACGATCACGGTGGAGACCAACACCGCGGGCGGGGACAACGGTCACCCGGACGCCTCGTCTCACGCGGCGGTCTCGCAGGCGCTGAGCGCCTTTATCCGCACCAAGAATCTCCTCGACCTGCCCGCGCAACAGTAAACGGACAACCGAAAAAAGAGCAGCCGCCCGGCTGCTCTTTTTCGTTGATAAAACGGGGAAAATTCAAACCGCCCCCGCAGGCAAACTGCCTGCGGGGGCGGACCATTCTCGGAGTTACGGTTTCTCGGTACAGAGGGCGACGAGTTCCTCGACGGTGGAGGTGGCGAGGCACTCGACGGTATCGGACGCGCCGTAGTAGATCTTCACGGCGCCGTCGTCCTCGACGATCATGCCGCCGGGGAAGATGACGTTGGTGCGGAAGCCTTCGTCGGTTTCCCACGGGAGGGTGGGGGCGATCACGGGAGATTTGGACATTCCGATGATCTTATACGGGTTCTTCAGATCGAGGAGCATGATCCCGGCGGTGTAGCGTTTGTTCCACCAGGTGTCCCAGTTCTTCTGCCCGCGTCCGGCGGGTTCCTTGTCGACCGCGTGGAAGAGCGTCAGCCAGCCGTATTCGGTCTTGACCGGCGGGGCGGCGGGACCAACCTTGTCGTTTGCGAACGGGACGTTCTCGACGGCGAGGAGCAGTTCGGAGTCGCCCCAGAACCTCAGGTCGGGGGATTTTGAGATCCAGACGTCGAAGCGGTCCTTGCCCCCGCGGCTGTAAACCGGGAAGGGGCGCTCGAGCCGGTAGTAATAGCCGTCGATCTTCTCGTCGAAGAGCACCATGTTGCGGTTGTCGGGTGCCGACGCGCTGATGATCTCGACGGTTTTGAGGTCGTCCGAGAGACGGGCGATGCACCCCCTTACGCCGTGGGTGGTGTCCATCGCGAGGCAGAGGTAGAGTTTCCCTTCGATCACGCTGATCCGGGGATCGTAGAGGCGGAGGATGTCCGGGGCGTGAAGGGGACCGCCCGCGAGGTTCAGAACCGCCGACCTATGGGTGAAATCGTAATGAATAATCGGTTTGTCGGCGACCTTCCAGCCGTCGATCCCGTTGTCGCTGATCGCGACGCCGACCGCGGTCTTCGAGATGCTCTTTTTCTTCGCGAGATACTCCTCTTCGGTCGCGCCGTAGTCGTCGCGGAAGACCATGACGTACTTGCCCCCGACCTTCGCCACGCCGGCGTTGAAGATGAATTCCGCTTCGTAGGGAATGTCGTCTTTGGTCAGGATCGGTTTCGGATACTTTTTGATGCAGGATGCGTCGGTTAAGATCGGCGACCACTGTGCCATTTCGTTTCTCCTTGTCGCTTTCGGGGGCGCGCCCCCGCAAAATCGCTTCCATTATATCACACGCCGCCCCGCGTTTGCAATCCCTCAAACGAATTTTTATCAAAAAAGCGCGCGGGCGCGCCCTTGCAATTCGTCCGTGCGTGTGGTATACTGAAAAAGTAGAAAAATGCTTCTTCGGAGCGTCGATGATGAAAAACCGCATCAGAAAACCAAACGTGCGAAGAGAGCCGCTGAGAGCGATCGCCGAAACGATCGTTTCCGGGCGGTTCGTGATCTTCGCGTTTTTTTTGCTTGCGGCGGTCTACTGCGCGCTCTCGATCGGGCGCGTCAAGGTCAACCCGTCGCTGACGGCGTTTCTGCCGAAGGAAACCGAGACGCGGCGCGGGATCGACGTGATGGAGAACGAGTTCACGACCTACGGTTCGGCGCGGATTTTGGTCGAGGACGTCCCTTTCGCGGAAGCGGAAGAATTGGCGCAGTCGATCGGAAAGATCGAACACGTCGCCGAGGTCGGTTTCGACGACACCGGAGATCACTATAAGGACGTTACCGCCCTGTTCTCGGTCTCCTTCCACGAGGTGGAAAAGGGCTAGTGCGCGCGGGCGGCGATGGAG
>CAMZBE010000226.1 GCA_947304475.1 uncultured Clostridia bacterium | reverse complement strand
CCAGGCACTGTTGCCGCCGCCGATGCCCGCTGCGGTGCCGTCGCCGGTGGCGGTCGAGGTACCGCGAGAGGTCGTCGAACCGGTCGTGGACGAAGCCGTGTCCGTCGATTTGGACGAACCGAATTTGACGGTACAGGACGCGAGCGCGAGCAGGCAGCACGCGATCAGCGCAAAGATCAGGAGCAGGGACAGAACGCGTTTCATACGATCCTCCAAAGGTCAGAATGTCGCGGGGCGACGCCCGAGCCCGGGCGTCCGGATAAATTCATTATAACAGATACGCGCGTCAAACGCAACCCTTTTCAAAAGAAATACGGTTTTGCGTCAGGCGTCGCCCTCTCCGTCGGACAAAACGTAGAAGGTCTGCTTCGGTCCGGTGTCGCGCATCAGCAGTTTCCCTTTCAGAGAGAAAACGAGCAGGATCGTGTCGTACAGATCCCCGACGCATCCGCCGAAATGGAGCGCGAACAGAACGAGAAAACCGAACGAGAGCGGTCCGGAAAGAAGGAAGAACGGAACGAGGAACGCGACCGAAAAGACCGTGAAGGGCGCGAGCAGAGAGAGCAGCGCCGTCTTCCGCGTCACGTAGACGTTGGGCACGCCGCAGTAGGCGCAGGTGAGTTTCAAGCCGAAGGTGAGTTTCTCGCCGGTCAGGATCCGGTAGACCGCGCCGTGCGTCAGTTCGTGCAGGACGAGATAGGCGATCAGTCCGACGAGGAGCGCAGCCAGCCACCCCTCGAACACCCAGACGTTCCCGAAGTCGGGGAGCGCCGAGCCGGGATCGTCCCGGAACTTGAGGAAAAAGAAGCCGACGCCCGCCAAGGCGGTCAGAACGATCCCCGCGATATTCATCAGAAGCCCGAACCGTTTATCTCCCACGTCGACCTCTTTGACGAGTTTATACCCTTCGGGCAACTCTTTCGTATAGTTCTTCGATCTGTCCATTTCCGTTCTCCCGTCCGGTTTTTTTCCGGGGGTGCGCCCCTCTCTTATTGTAGCATCCCTTCCCCGTCTTGTCAATCGGTGCGCCGCGGCGTTTTTTCGGGGCGAAACCCTTGACATTCCCCGCGCGCTCGTCTATAATAATGGGCGGACGAAACGTCCGGGGGAAAGGGGAAAAAATGAAAGAATTCGGATTGCAACTCTGGTCCATTCGGGACGAGTTTCAGGACAAGGAGCACACGCGCGCGGCGTTCAAGACCATCGCGAGTTACGGCTACACGCAGGCGCAGACCGCCGGGGCGTACGACTTTATCGATCCCGCGGAATTCCGCAAATACGCCGACGACGCCGGCGTGAAGATCGTCGGGACGCACTACAAGTGGGAGCGCATCAAGAACGATATCCCGGGCACGATCGCCTATCACCGCACGCTCGGCACCGACGAGATCGGGATCGGCGGCTACGGCGCCAAGACGATGGAGGAACTGCGCGAGTTCATTAAGACCTTCAACGATCTGGCGAAGATCTATCACAAAGAGGGCTTCGTCCTCTCCTATCACAACCATTCGGGCGAATTCTCGAACGAATTCAAGGTGTACGAAGGAAAAACCAGATACGACCACCTGCTCGACGAACTCGATCCCGAAGCCGTGAAGTTCAATCTCGACGCCGGCTGGGCGCAGATGGCGGGTATGGACGTCCGCGCGCTGATCGAAAGAATGGCGGGACGGATCAACATTATTCACGTCAAGGACGTGCAGGCGCAGTACTGCTACGGCATCCTGGACGGGCACCATTTCTACGGTCCCGAACGGATCGAGGTCGGACGCGGCAACATGAACTACAAGGGCATCATCGAGACCGCCGAAAAGTGCGGCGTCAAGTACTTCGTCGTCGAGGACGAGTTCTACTCGACCGGGAACCCGCTCGAGTCGGTGAAGATGAGCGCCGATTATATCAAAGCGAACCTTCTTGAAAAGTAAACGATTGCCGTCCGCATAAACGCGGACGGCGTTTTTTGGTCTCTTTTTCTCTTTTTTAACAAAAAATCCTTCCGTTCTCTTTACAAAGTGGTGCAAATCGTATATAATGGAGTTACAAAGAAAAAAACGGAGGTCAAACCATGGGAACGTTCATCATCAAGAAGACGCCGAGCGGAGCGTTCAACTTTGTCCTGCTTGCGAGCAACAAGGAAAAGATCGCCGTCTCCTCTCAGGTCTACACCACCAAAGGCGCCTGCAAGAAGGGCATCGAGAGCATTGGCAAGAACGCCGCGCGCTGCATCGAAGAGAACCGGATCGAGGATCTGACCTTGAAGAAAGCGCCCGATCGCGTCCCCTTCCCGAAATTCGAGATCTATCTCGACAAGGCGGGACTGTTCCGCTACCGTCTCTTCGCCACCAACGGCGAGAGCATCGCGATCAGCGAAGAGGGATACAAGACGAAGGACGGGTGCAAGGGGGGAATGAAGTCGGTCGCGGTGAACGCCATAGATCCCCTGATCACCGAGGCGTAAGACGGGCGCATTTCAGCGCAGACCGAAAAACAAAAAGGGATTGGATTATAGATCTTCGGCGCTTTTCGCTCTGTGCAAGATCCTTTCATAGCAAAATGCAATTAAGGTGGAAACCCGCTCGCAAAACGCGAGCGGGTTTCTCCATTGTATTTGAATTTTTGTTTTTCTATCCGCGTTTACAACCTCTCGGCGTATGGAGCGTACGAAGCCGAAGGCGAAGAACGGTCTGGATACAGCCTTCGGCGCGAGAACGCGAATTCTGCATCTGCCTGCGCCCGCCTTGTCGTTGCTTTGCGGCTTGGGCGGGCAGTTGCTTTTTCGGTATTAATATGATATAATGAACTGGTAAGCGTTACCCCTTTGATGAAAGAAGGAGTTCCGACAATGAAAAAACACATCGTAAGATTATGGATACTGCTCGCGCTGGCGGCGTTCGTTTTCGCGCTTTCGGCGTGTACCGCGGTGAAGACCGAAGACCCTCCGATCGTGGACGGCACGACCGCGGACGTGGCGGAGATGACCGAGGGGGACGCGACCGAGCCGAAGACGACCGA
>CAMZBE010000225.1 GCA_947304475.1 uncultured Clostridia bacterium | reverse complement strand
ATCCCGGCGACCAGTCGCGCGATATTGCTCCGGTGACGCCAGATCACGAGCAGGACGGCGCCGAACGTCAAAAACAGCGCGGGTGCCGGCGTGCGTACGACGATCAGCGTCACGGCGCCCCCGAGCAGCGTTAAGATCGAAGAGAGAGACATAAAGCCCGAGAGAGGCAGGACGGTCAGCATCACCGCCGTCGCGACCAGCCCCGCCCGCCAGTCGAGCACCCACAGGAGCGCGAAGGTCACGAGGAACCCTTTGCCGCCCTTGAAACGGTAGAAGACGGGATAGGTATGACCGAGCAGGGCGAACACGCCGGCCACGCCGAACGCCCGCGTCGCGAAATAGTCGGGCGAGAAGACCAGCCCGGCAATCAGAGAGACCGCCACGCACTTGCCGATATCGAGAATGAAAACCAACCACGAGAGTTTGCCACCGTAGACGCGGTGAAAATTGGTGAAGCCGGGATTCCCGCTTCCCTTCTTCCGGATATCGTCGTGATAAACGAGCCGCGAAAGCACGATCGCGGGGTTGACCGCGGCAACCAGATACGAGACGACGGCGGTCAGTACGTAGATAAGTACGCTCATGATAAATGCCTGCAGGGACCGGGGGTTTTCTCAAAAGAATTCCCCGGTCCCCCCTTTCATGGGAATAGAATTGTCGTTTTTCGTTATTCGACGATCATCAGGTATCGATAGACCGCCTGTCCCCCGTCGACCTCGTAAAGTTCGCAGCCGGGGTGGGACAGCCGGATATAGCCGGCGATCTCTTCCGCCTCTTCGGGATCGGCGTCCTCGCCCGAAACGAGGATACAGATCTCGTGGTCGCCGAAGTCGATCTCGTCGACCAACCCGCGCGCGGCGTCGAGACTGTCGTTGTCCGCCGAGAAGACGCGGTCCCCGATGAAGCCGATATACTCGCCCTTATAGAGCGCGCGGTCGTTGTTCTCCGCGTCGCGGGAGCAGACCGACACGCCCGCCGTGACCACGCCCTCCATGGCGTCGGTCATATCCTGTTCCATACCGTCGTAATCGTCGGTATCGGGCGTCATCATGGTCAGGGCGGAGTGCCCCTCCCCGATGGTCTTCGAGGGCAGAACGCGCACGTCGGAACCGGTGTAGAGTTCCGCCGCCTGCCGCGCCGTCAGGATCACGTTCCCGTTGTTCGGAAGGACGAAGATCACGTCGGCGTTGACGCGGTCGAACGCGTCGAGAAAGTCCTGCGCCGAGGGATTCATGCTCTGCCCGCCGTTGACGACCTCGTCGGCGCCGAGCGCGCGGAACATCGAGATCAGCCCTTCGCCGCAAGCGACGGCGACCACTCCGAAGGGTTTGCGGTCACGCTTGCCGGCGGGGGTGTTCCCGTCGAGCGAGTTGTGCTGGAGCGACATATTCTCGATCTTGACCGAGAGAAACTCGCCGTACTGCTGACAGAAGGCGAGAACGAGTTGGGGCGTCATGGTATGTACGTGGAACTTGACGACCGTGCCGGTCTTGACCGCGACCACCGAGTTCCCGATGGATTCGAGATACTCGATCAGCGGCTTGAGGTCGAACTGCGCGGGATCGGTCTTCGCCCGCATCAGGCGGAGCAGAAGTTCGGTGCAGTAACCGAATTCGAGCACGCTGTCTTCGGTGAAGCGGTCGTAGTCGGGCGTCTCGGGACGGTTCGCCGCGGCGGCGGGAGCAAGGTCGGTTTCGGGCAGTTCGCCGTTCATCGCGGCGGACATCCCTTCGACGATCCGGATCAGTCCGGCGCCGCCCGAGTCGACCACCCCGGCTTCTTTCAGGACCGGGAGCAGATCGGGGGTGCGGGCAAGCGAACGGTTGGCTTCCGAAAGGAACGCCGCAAAGAGTTCCTCCGCCGTGTCGGCGTTTCTGTCCGCAGCCGCCTGCGACGCTTCGCGCGCGACGGTGAGGATCGTGCCTTCGGTCGGCTGGATCACCGCGCCGTAGGCGTGTTTGACGCCGGTCAGCAGTGCCTCCGCGAAGAGAGCGGGATCGGCGTCGGTCGCCCCTTCCAGCCCCGCCGCGATACCGTCGAAGAACTGCGACAGGATCACGCCCGAGTTGCCGCGCGCGGACAGGAGCATACGGTCGGCGGCGTCGCGCGAAACGGTCGAAAGATCGGCGTCGGCGGACGCATGCGCCCCGCCCTCGACGGTCAGGAGCATATTGTCCCCGGTGTCCCCGTCGGGGATCGGAAAGACGTTCAGGTCGTTGATCTCCGCGACGTGACGGCGCAGGTTCGCTGCCCCCGCGACCACCATTCCGCGATAGAGCGCCCCGTCTATCTTACGCGTTTCCATCGGTCAGTTTTCCCCGGCTTCTTTTCCGAAGGTGACCTCGCGCCCGATCCCGAAAACGCCCACGGCGTCGGGACCGATCGACGCGCCGATGATCGGACCGAAGTAGCCGACGCAGATCTCGTGTCCCGGGATTTCCTCGCGGATCATTTTCAGGATCTCGTCGACCTCCTCCTGCTTGCAGTCGGCGTGGCAGAAGAGGATCGGGTACTTCGGATCGGCGTCGATGGCGTCTTTGAGCAGCGTGACGATCTCGCGAAGCGAGGTCTGCCGCCCTCTGACCTTCTTCATCGGCGTCTGCGCGCCGTAGTAGTCGGCGGTGAGAATGGGTTTGACGCCCATCAGGTTGCCGATGAACGCCTTGGACGCCTTGAGCCGTCCCGAACGCGCCAGCGCGTCGAGCGAATGAACGGTGATGTATTCGTTGACGTTCTTGCGCATCGCGGTCACCTTCTCGGCGACCTCGTCGGCGGAAAGTCCCTCGGCGGCAAACGTGGCGGCGACGATCGAGAGAAGCCCCTCGCCCATCGCGGAATTCAGCGCGTCGATGCAGTAGATGGCGGCGCCGGGATAATCGGGCAGCATTTTTTCGGCGACCACGCGGGCGGTATTGACCGAGCCCGACTGCTTCGAGCAGCAGGCGACGTAGACGATATCGTAGTCCTGTGACAGGTACTTCTCGAAAATCGTGCGAAATTCCTCGGTCGGGAC
>CAMZBE010000224.1 GCA_947304475.1 uncultured Clostridia bacterium | reverse complement strand
ACCACCCCCGTCGCGACCAAGCGCGTCGCCGCGGGCGCGTGGATCACGCCGCCGCTCGTTCCCGAGAAGGACGGATACGTTTTCGCCGGTTGGCGCGGACTGCCCGAGCGGATGCCGGCGCGCGACCTGATCGTGATCGGCAAGTACGATCCCGCGTTCCACTTCATCACCTACCGCGTCGACGGTTCGTACTACCACCGCGAACTCTATCCGATCGGCGCGAAGATCAAGGCGCTGTCTGCGCCGGTCGTCGAGGGACGCATCTTCGTCGAGTGGAAGAACTTCGCCGACGAGATGCCCGACTACGACTTCACCGTCGACGCGGTTTTCCGCGACAACATCTGCAAGTACACCTTCCTCTCCGAGGGAAGCGTGCTTGCGAGCGGGAAACTCCGTGCGGGTGATCCGCTGCCGATGCCCATTCCCGACGCTCCGAAGGGGTATGAATTCATCGGCTTCGACGGTTACACCGGCAAGATGCCCGAGCAGGACGTCGTTTACGTCGCCCGCTTCGAGCGCAAGGTCTACCGCGTCACCTACGTTTTGGACGGCGATCTCTACGGCGACGACAAGTTCCGCGAGGGCGAGACCGTCAAGGTCAGCCCGGCGATGACGCCGTCGATCCCCGAGGGGTACGAGTTCAGCGGTTGGGAAGGACTGCCGTCCGTAATGCCCGATCACGACGTCGAGGTCAACGGTATCATGACGCCGAAGGAATTCGTTCTCTCGTTCGTCGCCGACGGCACGGCAATTCCCGACAGAAAACTGACCTGCGACGCCGAGATCGGGACCGTGACTGCACCCGAGCGGCACGCCATGACCTTCTCGGGCTGGAGCGATCTGCCCGACGCGATGCCGGCACGCGACGTGATCGCGCACGGCGCCTACACGCCCGCCGACGGCGACTACGTTGAACTGCGCTCCGATTTCGATGGCGTCGACGGCGACCGTCCCGTTGCGGTTTCGGGTAAGAAAGAGACCGAGGATCTCGGCACCTTCAAGCGGCTGATCGCCGTTTCGGGCGGACGGATCGAAGTTACCGGACGCAAGAAGATAATGAACCGCGTCGATATCTCGAAATACGTTTGCGACGGCGTCGTGACCGACAAAGAGGGACTTGCCGACGCGATCAAACGGCTGTTCGCCGCGACCGTGACCAAGAAGAACGATACGTTCGCCCTGGTGATCGACCACAAGGCGTCGGTCAACAAACTCGTGACCGTCCAGGCGTCGAAAGACGAAGCCGAGACAGCGATCCGCGCGGAGATCCCCGCCGTTCTCGCGAGCGCCGGAATTGCCGACGCGAAGAGCAAGGCGACCGTCCTTACCGTCAATGAGAGCGCCGGAACGGCGGAAGGGTTGGTCTCGGTGTTCGACGCGACCTACGCCGACACGATGTTCGATCTTTTGAACGCCGCCGGCTTCGTCACCGACGAACCCAAGACGCCCGAGTTCTTCCTCTGCGAGGCGCTCAAGACCAAAGAGGCGCATCGCAAGGGTAACGCGATTATCAAGTTCCGTACCGACGGCTTCCTGCTGACCGCGCTTGCAAGAAACGGCAGGATCGTCTACACGACAAAGAACCGGATCCCGTACGACCTGAACGCCGAAAAGCGCGTACAGACCGAGATCGACACCGAGTTTGCGGCGATCGCCGATTTCGTCCGCGAGGAGACCGAGGAGCGGGTCCCGATCCGCAGTCTGATCTGGGGCGGCATCTACTCCGAGAAGAAGAAAGCCGAAGAGAAGTATCTCCGCCGCAAAATCAAGGCGTTCAACAAATCCCAGAAGGGATTTTTCGCCCGCGCGTTCACCAAATCCAAACCCCGGCTCTACGACTTGGCGTCCCCCGTCGTAAAGAAACGGAAACGCCCCGTGGTCGATATCGACCGGGCAGCGCGGGACGATAAATGGTCGTCAGCACGATAACCAGACAAAAACTCTCCGGGATCGTCCGATCCCGGAGAGTTCGTTTTTGCAATAAGCGTATTTTCAGCATATCGCGTCTGCGGCGGTCGTCCGCCGCGGACGTATCGCGGCGCCGTCAGGCGCCCTTCTCTTATCCGTTCGGATCCAGACCGAGCAGGATCCGCGGCATCCGGCAGAAGATGGTCGTCGCGTATTCGGGACCGAACCGGGAAGCGACCATGCGGAATCCCTCGTCGAGCCGCGCGTCGGCGTAGTCGGGATCGTGCGCATCGGTGGCGATCACGGCGGCGGCGCCCTCTTTCAGCAGACGGTGACAGAATTTCTTGATCATTTTTCCGTTCTCGCCGGTCACGGAGCGGACGTTCAACTGGATCGGGAACTCCCGTTCGGCGACCGCGAGCGCGTATTTCGGTTTGCCGAGAAAACTGCGGTAGCGTTCGGCGTGTGCGAGGACCGGGGTATAGCCGCGCGCCGCGACCGATTCGAGCGACTGGATGATGTACTGACCGTCGTCGTCGGGCAGAAATTCGACAAGAACGAAGCGCGTCCCGTTCAGCGTGCGGCAGGCGCCGCGGGAGAGCGAGTCCGCGATCTTCTGATGGTAGAGGACTTCCGCCCCGAGACAGAGCGTCAGGTCGGGGTATTTCTCCTTCATTTCGGCGGAAAACGTGCGGAAGGTCTCTTCCGCCCCGGCGGAATCGATCTTGCGGAGGGGGTTGTAGTGGGGCGTGAAACAGATGGCGCGCGTTCCGGACGAGTACGCGCCGTCGATCAGCGCGCGCGCGTCTTCGATGGTTTGCGCACCGTCGTCCACACCGTACAGGATGTGGCAGTGCAGATCGCAATAACCGCCCATTTTGTTTTCCCCCTTTCCGTTCATTATTTCAAGTATAACAGATATTTTTTGATTTGTCCAGTTGCGTTTTGAAAAAAGATTGCATTTCTTTTCGAGTCGGGATATAATAAAGAAGGAAAAAGAGGGGCCTATTAGTTAATATGGCTAATAGGCTAATAAAGTGAGTTAGATAGGACTAGAACAACTGGATGGTTGTATCTATTTTTGTTATCTAAGGAGCTTTATGAACCTAGTTG
>CAMZBE010000223.1 GCA_947304475.1 uncultured Clostridia bacterium | reverse complement strand
CAAGCCCACTCCCCTGACCGATGCCGAGGTTCGCAGTTTCAAGGTCGAAACCAGGACCGAGAAACCCGCGTTCGAACCGGGAGACAAGATCTCGCTCGTTTCCGGCGTCTTCGCCGGCTTCAGCGGAACGCTCCAGGAGATCAACGCCGAGAACGAACAGGCGACCGTCCTCGTCTCTACCGAAACCCGCGATATCCAGGTCCTCGTCGACCTCAAGGATATCCGCCGCGCGGAAGAGGACTGACTCTTTCGCGAACCCGTGGGAGGGAAACAAATCTTTCTATGTTTCCCGTGTAAACCACGTTTTTGGAGGATAACGCATTATGGCAACCAAAAAGATTTCCGGTTATATCAAACTGCAACTTCCTGCCGGCAAAGCAACTCCTGCTCCCCCGGTAGGTCCCGCGCTCGGTCAATACGGCGTCTCGATCCCGAACTTCACCAAGGAGTTCAACGAGAGAACCAAGAACGATATGGGGCTTATCATCCCCGTCGTCATCACCGTCTACGCCGACCGTACTTTCTCCTTCATCACCAAAACTCCGCCCGCTCCCGTTCTGATCAAGAAGGCGTGCGGGATCGAGACCGCGTCCGCTACTCCGAACAAGGTCAAAGTCGCTTCGATCACCAAAGAGCAGGTTAAGAAGATCGCCGAGCAGAAGATGCCCGATCTGAACGCCGCGTCTCTTGAGGCGGCTATGAGCATGATCGCCGGTACCGCCCGCAGCATGGGCATCACCGTCTCGGACGACTAAGCGAGGAGGATTGTTGAAATGAAGACTGGAAAGAAATACGCTGAAAGCGCGAAACTGATCGATAAAACCAAACTCTACGACGCAAACGAGGCTCTCGACATCGTTTGCCAGACCGCGAAAGCGAAGTTTGACGAAACCGTCGAGATCCACATTCGTCTGGGCGTTGACTCGCGTCACGCAGACCAGCAGGTCAGAGGCGCAATCGTTCTTCCGAACGGTACCGGTAAAACCGTCCGCACCCTCGTCTTTGCAAAGGGTGACAAGGCGACCGCCGCTGCCGAAGCCGGAGCCGATTACGTCGGTGCCGAAGAGTACGTCACCAAGATTCAGGGCGGTTGGTTCGACTTTGACGTCGTGATCGCTTCCCCCGATATGATGGGCGTCATCGGCCGTCTCGGTAAGGTCCTCGGTCCTAAAGGACTGATGCCGAACCCCAAAGCCGGCACCGTTACCCCCGACGTCGCTCGCGCCGTCAAGGAGTCCAAAGCCGGTAAGATCGAGTACCGTCTCGATAAGACCAACATCATTCACTGCCCGATCGGCAAGGCGTCGTTCGGCTCCGAGAAACTGCTTGAGAACTTCAACGCACTCGTCGGCGCCGTCATGCGTGCGAAACCCGCCTCTGCCAAAGGTCAGTACGTCAAGAGTTGCGTCGTCGCCTCTACCATGGGCCCCGGCGTGAAGGTCAACTACCTCAAGTTCTGACGAAAAACGAGAACCCCGGAACGTTGGTTCCGGGGTTCTTTCTTACATTACGCGAATGCCGGTTTGTTACTTGACGAATTCTCCGTAGATCGCTTTCAGAGCGGTAACGTAATCGGCTTCGTCAACGCCGATGATGATGTTCAACTCGCTCGAACCCTGATCGATCATCTTGATATTGACGCCGGCGGACGAGAGCGCCGAGAAGATACGCGCCGCAGTTCCCTTTGCCTTGACCATCGCGCGTCCGACGACGGCGATCAGGGCGAGGTGATCCTCGATCTCGATCGTATCGGGCTCTGTCAGACGGCAGATCTCGGTCAGAAGGAAGTCGCGCTTCCCTACGATGTCGTTTGAATTGACGACGACCGACATGGTGTCGATCCCGGAAGGAAGGTGCTCGAAGCAGATGTCGCACTTCTCGATCGCTTCCAAAACGCGGCGACCGAAGCCGATCTCGGAGTTCATCATATCCTTTTCGATCGAGACGACCGAAAAACCGCACTTCCCCGCGATCCCCGTGATGACGTAGTCCGAAACCACGTCAGGCGCGGACGAAACGATCATGGTTCCTTTTTCTTCGGGTTGGTTGGTGTTGCGGATATTGATCGGGATCCCCGCGTACCGCACCGGGAAGATCGACTCTTCGTGAAGCACGGTTGCACCCATATAGGAAAGTTCGCGCAGTTCCTTGTAGGTAATGGTCTCAATGATCTTCGGGTTCTCCACGAGCCGAGGATCCGCCATCAGGAAGCCGGAAACGTCCGTCCAGTTCTCGTATACGTCTGCGTTCGCCGCACGCGCGACGATCGAGCCGGTGATATCCGAGCCGCCGCGGGAGAAGGTCTTGATGGTCCCGTTCGGCATCGAGCCGTAGAAACCGGGAATGACCGCTCTCTCGTGTTGCTTTAAAATCGCAGAGAGAATGATGTTGGTCTTCTCTGAATCGAAGTTTCCGTTATCGCGGAAGAAAATGTACCGCTGCGGATCGATAAAGTCGTACCCGAGATAGTTGGCTAAAATCATGCCGTTCAGGTATTCCCCGCGGCTTGCCACGTAGTCGCGCCCCGCACAGTGCAGGATCGCCGTGCGGATGGTCTCGAATTCCTTTTCAAGCGAGAAATCAAGTCCCAGGTCCTTGATGATCGAGCGATAGCGCTCCTCGATCTTTTCAAAGGTCTCGGAAATGTCCTGCTCGGCGAGCGCAAGATCGAAGCAGGCGTAGAGCAGATCTGTGACCTTCTCGTCGTCTTTAAAGCGCTTTCCGGGCGCAGACGGCACGACGTAGCGCCGCGCCGGATCGGCGTGGACGATCTCCGCCACTTTCTTGAATTGATTTGCGTCGGCAAGCGAACTGCCCCCGAACTTCAGTACTTTGAGATCCAACGTATTGCCTCTTTTTCTGCGGTCTTTTACGGCGTTTTCATAAATCCTGTTTATTATAACATTCCTTCCCGCGCGTGTCAATCACTTTTTTTAAAATAGAAAGAAACTGGACAAATCGGACAAACCGTGATATACTGAATGCGAAAAGATTTGATATCTTTGCAAACAGCCGAAGCCAAAAGAAGCGATCGTTTCGTGAA
>CAMZBE010000222.1 GCA_947304475.1 uncultured Clostridia bacterium | reverse complement strand
TGCACAGGGGACGGCGCCCTACGACGCTGCGATTCTCGCCGTTTACCTGCACGGAGCGGCGGGCGACGCGCTGACCAAAGAGTACTCTCCCTTAGGCGTTCGGCCCGACGATCTCCCCCGCGAGATCGCCCGCCGGGCGGCGCTTCTTTGCGCTCCGGTTTGTCAATAAAAAGCCGAACATCTGTTGACAAAAACCACGTCGCGTGGTATAATAAAAAAGCAACGGCAAAAAATGCCCGAAAAACCGCAAGAATTCAACCGGTTCCGACCGGTTCTGACGTAAGGAGAAACAGATGGATTTTCGCATTTTTACCGATTCGGCGTCCGACCTGACGCCCGATTTGATCAACGAACTTGACGTTTCGGTTCTGGAACTGAAAACGACGCTTACCAAGCCCGACGGCACGGTGCTGGACGGCTTTTCGCTCGATTATCCCGACTTCTACAACGCCCTGCGCGCCAAGTGCACCGCCGTCACCGCGGCGTACAGCGTCGGGGAAGTGATCGAGGCGGTCGAACCCCTGCTTTCCGCGGGGATCGACGTTCTGTTCCTCGCCTTCTCGTCGGGACTCAGCGCGTCCTGCAATTCCGCCAAGATCGCGGCGGAAGACCTGTCGCAGAAATACCCCGACCGCAAATTCCTGGTTCTCGATACCCTTTGCGCCTCGCTCGGCGAGGGGCTTCTGGTCTACCATACCGTCAAATACGCGCGCGCGGGGCACTCGATCGACGAGACCTACGCGTACGCAGAGCGCACGCGCTTCAACCTCTGCCACTGGTTCACGGTGGACGACCTCTTCCACCTGAAACGCGGCGGACGCGTCTCGGGCGCGACGGCTCTGCTCGGCACGATGCTGAACATCCGCCCCGTGCTTCACGTCGACGACGAGGGGCACCTGATCAACATGGAAAAGGCGAAGGGCCGCAAGAATTCGATGCGCGCCCTGCTCGAACATATGAAGGGCTCCGCGATCCTGCCGGAGGACCAGACGGTTTTCATCTGTCAGGGCGACTGCCGGGAGGACGCCGAGGAACTTGCCGGGTGGGTGAAGGAAAGCCTGGGCGTGAAGCGCGTCGTGATCGGTTACACCGGCCGCGTGATCGGTTCCCACTCCGGCCCCGGAACGCTGGCTCTCTTCTTCCTCGGAAACAAGCGTTGAACCCGACGAAAGGAACGCAAATTCGACATGAAAATCAACGGCTCTCTGTTCCGTTCGATGGTGGTTTCCGCGGGAAACGCGCTTGAGAACGCGAAACAGAAAATCAACGACCTGAACGTCTTCCCGGTCCCCGACGGAGACACGGGGATCAATATGTCCATGACGCTCGGCAGCGTCTCGGCACAGGGACGCGAGGGCGAAACCGTCGACGAGGTCTCGCGCGAGATCGCCTCGACCGCGCTCCGTTCGGCGCGCGGCAACTCCGGGGTGATCCTCTCGCTCTTCTTCCGCGGCGTTTCGCGCGCCTTCAGGGACGTATCCCGCGCCGACGTTTCGGATATCGCCCGCGCCTTCAAACTCGGTACCGAAGAGGCGTACAAATCGGTCTCGAACCCCACCGAGGGAACGATTCTGACCGTGATGCGTCTGTCCGCCGAGGCAGCGGAGAAAACGGCGGGGAAGAAACTCAACCCGCCGACGATGGAAGAACTCTTCGACAAGATCCTGTCGGTCGCACGCGAAACCCTGGATAAGACGCCCGAAATGCTGCCCGTTCTGAAGCAGGCGGGCGTGGTCGACTCGGGCGGTATGGGATTTGTCGTGGTGCTGGAAGGTATGATCGCCGCCCTGCACGGGAAACCGGTCGCGCTTGCCGCCGCGCGCGGCGAGGGGACGGGCTCGGTGTTTGGCAAGTTCAACACCGAAGACATCGTTTACCCCTATTGCACCGAGTGCATCGTCGGTAAGAGCGCGGAGTACAAAGGCGAGGGCACCTGCGGCGAGTTCCGCAGTTTCGTCCTTGCGGCGGGCGACAGCGCCGTCTTCGTGGACGACGAGGAAATCGTCAAACTGCACGTTCACACCTCCGATCCCGGAAAGGTGCTTTCCGAGGCGGTCAGATACGGCGCGCTTCTCACCGTGAAGGTCGAGAATATGCGCGAACAGCACACCAGTCTTACGAGCGAAAAGAAACCGTCTGCCGTCGCCGTCGCGGCGGGCAAGATCGAGGACGCCGCCGTCCGCACCGTCAACTATACCAAATCCCTGCTTGCCCCGAAAGAGGTCAAAGCCGAAAAGGAATTCGGTTTTGTTTCGGTCTGCACGGGCGACGGGATCGTCGCCGCGTTCCGCGACCTCGGCGCAGACAAGATCGTCAAGGGCGGGCAGACCATGAACCCGAGCACCAACGACGTTCTTACGCAGGTGCGCGCCACCCCGTCGAAGGTGGTTTTCGTCCTTCCGAACAACAAGAATATCTGCATGGTCGCGGCGCAGGCTGCGCTTCTTGAAAAGAAGAAAAAAGTCGTCGTGATCCCGACCTACACCATCCAGGAGGGGATCTCCGTCATGATGGCGTTCGATCCGGAACGGTCGCTTGACGAGAACAAAGCCGCAATGGAAGAGGCGATGAAGAACGTCTCCTCGCTCTCGGTGACGCGCGCGATCCGCGACTCGGTCGTGAACGGCGAGACCGTCCGGCAGGGCGAGTACCTCGGACTGCTTCGCGGCAAGATCGTCTGCCACGCCATCGACCGTACCGACTGTCTCAAATCGCTGCTTTCCGGCGTCAAAGAGGCGAGTTTCCTGACCGTTTTCTGCGGCGAGGACGTCTCGGACGCGGACGGGGAAGCGGTGGTTTCCCTGATCGGGGAGATCTGCGGGAAGGACGCGGAAGCCACGGCGGTCTCGGGTG
The DNA here is from genome assembly GCA_947304475.1 of uncultured Clostridia bacterium. Lineage (GTDB taxonomy): Bacteria > Bacillota > Clostridia > Oscillospirales > CAG-272 > UBA1740. The sequence goes on along the minus strand of CAMZBE010000222.1, from coordinate 198 downwards.
GGCAGCCGCTTTACGATTTCCTGATCTCCGCGGAGTGACGGAAAAAGTATTTTCGGGTTCCCACTCGCCGTCGCATAGTCGCGCGGGGTGCGCGTCGTGACGCGCGCCTCGCGCTCCTTGCTTTGGGCTCCACCACTTCACAAAAACGCCCCACCGGGGCGTTTTTGCTCGTTAACCGCGTTTCCAGGCTTGGCGGCT
>CAMZBE010000221.1 GCA_947304475.1 uncultured Clostridia bacterium | reverse complement strand
TCTCGCGCTCGTCTTCCGCCGTGACGATCGGGCAATCGTGATAGAAGCGGTTGTACGCGGCGCAGAGGTCGAGGATAAAGCGCGTGATCTCGGACGGTTCGTAGCCGTCGAGCGCCGTCCTCACACGGTCGGGGAAGGTCGACAGCGTTTTCGCCAGCAGGATCTCGGCGTCGTTCAGTTCCCCGCCGGTGAAGTTGCCGCGGTTGCCCGCCTTGGCAAGTACCGAGCAGGTACGCGCGTAGGTGTACTGGGCGTAGGGACCGGTATTCCCGTCGAAGGAGAGCGCGTCCTCAAGGATAAAGTTGATGTCGCGCATCCGGTTGTTCGAAAGATAGTGGAAGACCACTGCCCCGACGCCCACCGCCTCCGCGATCTCGTCGGAACAGGGGGTACCGCCGTTCTTCTCGGCGCTGATGCGCTTGACCTTTTCGATCGCCTCGTTGAACAGGTCTTTCAGCAGGACGACGTTGCCGGTTCTCGTGGCGAGTTTTTCGCCGTTGATACTGACCGTGCCGTAGGGGACGTGGACCAGTTTGTCGTACCAGTCATAGCCCATCAGTTCGACCACCTTGAACAACTGCGCGAAATGGAGCGACTGCCCCGCGCTGGTGACGTAGATGCACTTATCGAAGTGGTAGGTGCGCGCCCGATAGACCGCCGCCGCGATGTCGCGCGTCGGGTAGAGCGTGGTGCCGTCGCTGCGCAGGATCAGGAAGACTGGCATATTGTACTGATCCAGACGGACCACCGAAGCCCCGTCGTCGAGGGTGAGCAGCCCTTTCTTTTTCAGCAGTTCGACCTGCTCGGACATCTTGTCGATGTAGAAACTCTCGCCGTTGTAGGAATCGAACGTGATCCCGAGTTGGCGATAGGTCTTCTGATACTCGCGGAGCGAGATCTCGATGAACCATTTCCAGAGCGCGAGGTTGTCGGGATCGTGCTGTTCGAGTTTTTTGGTCTCGGCGCGCGCCTCTTCGATCAGCGTTTCGTCCTTTTCGGCTTCGGCGTGGAAGCGGACGTAGAGCCGCACCAGTTCGTCGCACTCGCCCTCCTCGACCGCCTCGCGGTTGCCCCACTTGCGGTAGGCGACGATCATTTTCCCGAACTGGGTGCCCCAGTCTCCGAGGTGGTTGATCCCGATGCAGTTGTAACCCGCGAACTGATGCAACAGTTTCAGCGAGTGACCGATGACGGTGGTGCCGAGATGCCCGATGTGGAAGGGTTTGGCGACGTTCGGGGAGGAATAGTCGAGAACGACGGTCTTACCCGCCCCGCATGCGGGCGAGCCGTACTTGTCGCCCTTCTCGGCGATCTCGGAAACGACGCGGCTGGCAAACGCCGCGCCGTCAACGAAGAAGTTAAGGTACCCCTTCACCGCCTCGGCGCGCGCGATCTCGCCGCCCGCCGCCTTCGGGGCGAGCGCGTCGGCGATGGCGACGGGTGAGGCGTGCAGACTGCGCGAGAGTTTGAAGCACGGGAGCGCCAGGTCGCCCATCGCGGGATCGGGCGGGAATTCGAGCATCCCGTATAGATCGTCCGCCGAGAGCGACGCACCCGGGTAGAGTTCGGAAACCAGATCCGCCAGTTTCGCGGCGGTCTTCCGTTTCAAGGTGATCATATTTTATTCTCCATTCTGATATAGGTACCCTTCGCTTTCCCCTTCACCAAACGGCAGGGGACGAAGGCAAAGCCGTCCGCAACGATCCCGAACGCGGGAGCGGGACTGCCCGTGAGATAGAACCCGCCGTCCTCAAAGAAGACGTCGGAGAGCGGGAGCGTCGTGCCGGACATGATCAACTGGTGGAAGGCACGGACCTCGTCCTTATTGATCCTGACGTCGCTTCGGTAGCGCAGGCGGCGCGGGCAGACAAGGCAGCGTTTGGTTGCGGGATCGTCCTGCCACGCTTCCAGGGCGTTCAGGATCTCGGACGCAACCTGCTCCGGTGTGGCGTAGGACGTGTCGATCACGAGATCGTAGTTGAAGAGATCGGTGATATCGACGCCGTAGAAATCGTAGTAGCGTTTCTTTTCGCTTGCCCGTCGCGCGGCGATACGCTCAACCGCCTCGTCGAGCGTCTTGAAACTCTCGCCGTCGCGTCCCGCCGTCATGATCCGCTCGGCGGCGATCACGGGTTCGGTGGTCATATAGACGCGGAAGGTGCCGCGCGTGAAGTACCACGCCATGCGCGAATCGATCACCAGATCGCGCGCATCGTCGGAAAGGGCGCGAAGACCGTTGTCGATCAGCCGGTCGACCTCGGGATCCCCCTCGATCGAGCGGTTGAACTCGTCGATCGACATTCCGCGCGCGGCGGCAAGAACCCGCATGATCTTCCCCGTCGTGTATCGCTCGGCTCCGGTCGCGGCAAGAAGCAGGTCGGTCACCGTACTTTTCCCGCTTCCGAGATCGCCCGCCAGCGAAATCTTCATACCCTTCATCTCCTCTTTGCGTCGAAATCATTTTTAACCATGTTATTATACAATGAAAGCGGGGGGCTTGTCAACCGCTCGCGCCGAAAAATCGCGCCTTTTCAAACAAAAAGCCGCAAAAAAACGCGCCCCTGACGGGACGCGTTTTTTTATTCAGAGCAACGGCGCGTCAGATGCGCCGTCCGGACGACCGTAAAAAGTCAGTCCTCTTCTTCCTCTTCGGAGGCAGCGTCGCGAGCCGACTGCGCCGCGGCGATCTGCGCCTGCATGGCGGTCGAAGGAGCAACCTCGACGGAAGATTTGATCTTGGCGCTGATCTGCAGATCGATCTTCGTGACCTCGCCCTCGTCGATCATATCGTCGGGAAGGTCGGTGGTGTCGACCGAAGCGGTCAACTCGATCGAGGTCGGGTTGAGTTTCTTGTCGCAGGTCACGGTCACGCTGAACTTGATCGCGCCCTTCAGCGCGGTAACGGTCTCGATCGCGGCTTCCGCCTCTTTGGCGATATCAAAGGGGATCGGTTCGCCGGTGGTCTCGTCCTTTTCGGTGCCGAAGAAGGTGCCGAACGAGTCGTTCACGTTCCCGGACAGGAAGCCCTCGATCATACCGTAAATGTACGCCCAGGTA
>CAMZBE010000220.1 GCA_947304475.1 uncultured Clostridia bacterium | reverse complement strand
GCTCGGTGCTGCTCGGGCGGGAGGTGACGGTATTCCGGGGCGGGGAGACCTTTTCCGCCCGGGCAAAGGAAATCAACGATCGCGGCGAACTGGTCGTTCAAACCTCCGACGGGAAGGAAACGGCGCTCCCGTCGGGTGAGGTCAGCGTCCGCCCGGAGAACGGCAAATGACCGCCCGCACCAAAGCGCTCCGGCGCATGACGGTCTGCGCCGTTTTCGCGGCTCTGCTCGCCGTCGCCGCCCCTCTGACCGTTCCGGTCGGACCTGTTCCGGTCACGCTCGCGGTTCTGTTCCTGTTCCTTTGCGGCGGTGTGCTCGGACCGTGGGACGGATTGCTTACCGTCGCGGTCTACGTTGCGCTCGGCGCCGTGGGGGTGCCCGTTTTCAGCGGTTTTCAAGGGGGGTATTCGGTGCTGATCGGTCCGACCGGCGGATTCCTGCTCGGCTATTTCCCCTGTACCTTCCTCTCCGGGCTCGGACGCGACCGCCCGCGGCTCCGCCCCCTGTTCTTCTTTTCCGGGCTGCTCTCGTGCTACCTGTGCGGGGCGGTGTGGTATGGTTTGACGACGGGGAACGGGTTATCTTCGATCGTCCGGATCGCGATCCTGCCGTTTCTGCTCCCCGACGCGGGAAAACTGATCGCGGCGTGCCTTCTGATCCCGCCGCTCCGGCGAGCGCTCGGGCGCGTCGGGTATCCCGGCGACAAAACCCGAAAAGATTTGTCCCGGCGTATGGACACGCGCGAAAGTCTATGTTATAATACTTCTGTTAATACTGACCGAAAAGAGATAACCGAAATGAACGACGTTGAAAAACGGACCGTCCCGGGGCTGATCTCCGACCTGCTCGCCTACGGAGAGAAGACCGGGTTGTGTTCACCCCTCGACCGCGTCTACCTCTCCAATCAACTTGCGGACAAACTCGCCGTCACGCTTGACGGGGGGCTTCCCGAACCGCGCGACGCCGCGCTCCCGGAGATACTCGGGGGGCTTCTCGACTACGCGGCAGAGGCGCGCCTGATCCCCGCCGACACCGTGACCTACCGCGATCTGTTCGACACGGCGCTGATGGGGATCCTCACGCCCCGTCCCTCGGAAGTGATTGCCCGGTTTGAAAGACTTACGCGGGAAGATCCGAAAAAGGCGACCGACTGGTTCTACAAACTGTCCTGCGACGCGAACTATATCCGGCGCGACCGGATCGCGCGCGACGTCCGTTGGACGGTGCAGTCCCGCTACGGCGAGATTGAACTGTCGATCAACCTTTCCAAACCCGAGAAGGATCCGAAGGCGATCGCTGCGGCGAAACTCCTGCCGCAGAGCGGATATCCGAAGTGCCTGCTCTGCCACGAAAACGAGGGGTACGCCGGCAACGAGGCCAAACCGGCGCGTCAGAACCTGCGCCAGATCCCCTTTGATATGGACGGCTGCCGCTGGTATCTGCAGTATTCGCCCTACGTCTACTACAACGAGCATTGCATCGCGCTCTCGGAGAAGCACGAACCCATGAAGATCGACCGTTCGACTTTCGCGAAACTGCTCGGGTTCGTCTCTCGTTTCCCGCACTATTTCATCGGCTCGAACGCCGATCTGCCCATCGTCGGCGGCTCGATCCTCTCGCACGACCATATGCAGGGCGGGCGGCACACCTTCCCGATGGAGCGGGCGGCGATCGTGCAAACGATTTCTTTCCGCGGCTACGATACCGTGCGCTGCGGGATCGTCGACTGGCCGCTCTCGGTCATCCGCCTCTCGGGGACCGACCGCGACGCCATGATCGACCTTGCCGACAAGATCCTCAGAACCTGGCGCCTCTATTCCGATCCCGACCGCACGATTTTTGCCGAAACCGACGGGGAACCCCACAACACGATCACCCCGATCGCCCGGATGCGCGACGGCGCCTTTGAACTTGACCTGGTTCTCCGCAACAACCTGACCACTCCCGAACATCCCCTGGGGCTCTATCATCCGCACGAGGAACTGCATCACATCAAGAAGGAAAACATCGGTCTGATCGAGGTGATGGGGCTTGCCGTCCTGCCCGCCCGCCTGAAAGCCGAAATGGCGCAGACGGCGGACGCGATCCTGGCGGGGCGTGACCTGCGCGCCGATCCCGTGCTGCAGAAACACGCCGACTGGATCGATCAACTCCGCACCCGGTATACTTTCACCAAAGAGAACGTGAACGAGATTCTGTTTGAAGAGATCGGCGCGGTTTTCGTCCGCGTGCTGGAAGACGCGGGCGTCTATCCCGCGACGCCCGAGGGCAGAGAGGGAATGCTCCGCTTCGTCGCCGCCGTCAACGCCTGACGGGAAAGGAGCGATATGAACCGCCTCGTCGTCGTCTCGACCTTGTTCGTCCTCGGTTCGCTTGCCGGGTACGTTCTCGAGGTCTTTTACCGCCGCTTTTTCTCGGCGAAAAAGTGGATCAACCCCGGCTTTCTCGTCGGTCCCTATATCCCGCTCTACGGCTTCGGCGTGATGCTTCTGTACGGACTCTCGAACATCGACCTGCTGTCCTTCGGTTTGTCGGGCGTTTGGGAGCATCTGGTGCGGGTTTTGATGATCGGCGTGATGCTGACTTTGATCGAGTTTGTGACCGGTGTGATCTTCATCCGGGGACTGCACATCAAACTGTGGGACTATTCGGACCGCTTCGGCAACGTGATGGGCGTGATCTGCCCGCTCTTCTCGGTCATCTGGTTTCTGCTCGGTTCGGGGTACTACTTTTTCCTGAACGGGCGGTTGGTCGCCGTGATCGAGTGGCTCGGCGAGAACCCGATCTACTCCTACACGGTAGGTCTTGTGATCGGAATGATTCTGGTCGACACCTTCTATTCGATCCGGCTCGGCATCCGCATCCGCACCGCCGCCGATCAGTTCGTCGTCAGATACGAGCAGTTCAAAATCGACCTCAAACGCGAGGCGCTCGAGCGCGCGGAGAACAGCCGCTTCTACGGGACGCTGGTCGCGGTCTTTCGCGCCGGCGGTACGCTCCGCGACGTGATCCGCCATCACGTCGAACTGCTCCGCCAACCGAAAAAGTGGTGGCGCAAAGAGA
>CAMZBE010000219.1 GCA_947304475.1 uncultured Clostridia bacterium | reverse complement strand
CATAAAGTCGAAGTCAGCTTTGACCGTCTCGGAAAGACGCGGCTGGACGCGCACGCCAAATAGGTCGGTGCGACGGCTTTTCTGGGGGCTCTGCGTCTCACGCAGGCGCTTGGTGATGGCGAAAACCTGGTATTCAAGCCATTCCGTCGGGGTCTGTCCCCACACGACGCCCGCGCCCCAGTCGTCCTGGTTGCCGGAGCCGTCGGGGAAGCGCGAGGAAAGCGACGAGAGGCGGTGGCGATCGTCGCCAATCCTGAAGTCGCTCGCCGAGGTCGGCTTCGACGGTACCGAAGCCCACTATAAGAACGGCAACGCCCTGTTTTCGGTCTCCTTCGACGAGGGGGAAGAGGGCGAGGGCGCGCGGGCGGCGATGGAGAAGATCCGGGCGCTGCTCGGGGAGACGCCGTACCCGGTCTCGATCGCGAGCGAGGTGGGCTACGACTACCAGAGCGTGCTTGAAAAAGAAATGGTGGTCGTGATGGCGCTCTCGCTCGCCGTGATCGTTCTGGTGCTGCTCTTCACGTCGCGGAGTTACTTCGAGATCGTGATCTACCTGATCGTGTTCGCGGTTTCGGCGCTGCTCAATATGGGGACCAACTTCTGGCTCGGGGAGATCTCCGCGATCACCAACACCGTCGCCGTGATCCTGCAACTCGCGCTCGCGATCGACTACGCGATCATCTTTTCGCACCGCTATCAGGACGAGGTCGAGCGCGCCGAGAACGACCGGGCGGCGCTGGTCCCGGCGCTCGCGCACTCGATCGTCGAGATCTCGTCGTCGTCCCTGACCACCGTTTCGGGGCTGGTCGCCCTGACGCTGATGCAGTTCCGGCTCGGCTACGACCTCGGCGTCGTGCTCGCGAAGGGCGTCGTGTGCAGTATGCTGACCGTCTTCCTTCTGATGCCGGGGCTGATCCTTCTGTTCCCGCGTGCGCTCAAACGGACGCGGCACCGCTCGTTCGTCCCGAACGTCGCGCGCTTCGGGCGGCTGCTCCAGAAGAAAGTGCCGGTCTTTCTGATCTTGTTCGCCCTGATCCTGCCGTTCGCCGCCGTCTTCTCGCAGCGCACCGAATACGCCTTCTCGAACGGGGCGGTCACCGAGATCATTCCCAACGCAGAGCGCCGCGAGAGCGAGCGGGTTGACGCCGCGTTTCCCGCCGGAACGGCGGTGGCGCTGCTCGTGCCTTTCGGCGACTACGAAAAGGAAAAGGCGATTCTCGCGGAGGTCGCGAAGATCGAAGGGATCACGGGCGCCGCGGGACTGGCGAATATCCCGGTCGGCGAAGGGCGCACGCTGACCGACCGCTACACCGCCGGGGAGTTCGCCGCTCTGATCGGGATCGGGGAAGAGGACGCCGAGAGACTCTACCGTTTCTACGCTCTGGAATACGCCAATAGCGAGGCGTTCAAATCGCCCTCGACCTATCCCGCGCCTCTGGTCGACGTTCTGCTCACGCTTTTCCGCTTGGTCGACCGGAAGCCCGAGTCGCTTAACGACGAACAGACGGCGCAACTCGCGCTCTTCCGCGCGCCGATCGAGCGCGCCGCAAAGCAACTCAAGGGCAAGAACTGGGATCGCCTGGTCCTGACGACCTCGCTCCCCGTCGAAGGGGACGCGAGCGCGAAACTGGTTGACGAAGTCCGCGCCGTCGCCGAGAGGCAGTACGGAGAGGGGACCGTCCTTGCCGTCGGGGATATCACGTCCGCGCGCGACCTGAAGGACTCCTACCGTTCCGACTCGGTTCTGATCGGGGTGCTGTCGGTGGTCTTCGTCTTCGTGATCCTGCTGTTCACCTTCCGGAGTCCGGTTGCCGCCGCGGCGCTGGTTTTTGTGATCGAGGGGAGCATCCTCATCAACTTCAGCATTCCGTATCTGTCGGGCGACCGAGCGGCGTTCGTGACCAATATGATCGTTTCGGCGATCCAGATGGGCGCGACCATCGACTACGCGATCGTGACGCTGAGCCGCTATCGCATCCGCCGCGAGACCGATCCGCCGCGCGAGGCGGCGATCAAAGCGCAGAACGACGCCTTCCCGACCGTCGTGACGTCGGGGGTGATCATGACGGCGGCGGGGCTGCTCGTCGCGTACCGCGTTTCGGACGTCTACGTCGGGCACATCGGGCTTGCCGTCGGGCGCGGTGCCCTGATCTCGATGATCGTCGTGCTGACCGTTCTGCCGCAACTGCTCCCGCTCCTCGATCGGGCGATCACGGCAACGACGGTGCGTTTCCCGAAGAAAAAAGAGAAAATCCCCGCAGAAAGCGGGGAGAACGAATAAAAAAGGGAAGGCGGGCGCCTTCCCTCGCCAAATCGCGTCAGATTTGTGAGAGCAGAGTGACGGAGATCATCATGGACAGAACGAACGAGATCGACGCGATCACGAGCGCCGCGATCGACATCCCGCGCCCGCTTCCGTTCATACGGTTGGCGCGGTTCAGACCGATGCCGCCGAATACCCAACCGAGCAGAGGGGAAAAGAACGAGCAGACCAGTCCCGCGATCGCAAAACCGTTGGTTTGGTTCGGGACGATTTCGTATCCGCCGTTCGCTCTCGGAGCGGGGGATCCGCAGTTCGGGCAGAACGCCGCGTCGTCGGTGAGTTGGAAGCCGCATTTGGGGCAGTATTTCATTTGAGTTACCTCCGGTTGTAATGGCAATATCTTACCACAAGGTCAACCGATTGTCAAGTTTTGACGGAAGGAGACGCGTATGAAACACGCTTGGAGCGAAGACGAGGGGAGAGCGATCGTCGGGGCGGTGTTCCCGCGCGTTCTGACGGCGGGGAGCGAGGGGATCGCGCCGGGGAAGGTCGAAGACGAGATGCTGCTCCCGCTTTGCGGCTATTCCGATCCTCTGCCCGCGCTTGACGGAGTGACGTTCGGGTTTTTCGTGGGGGATCCCGCGCCGCTGCTTGCCGCCGTGCGCGAGGTCGAACCGACCTGGGTGAAATATTACGACGGGCGCGAACCGGCGTTTTGCGGTTTCGTTGGCGGCAAGGTCGTGTCGTTCTGTCTGCTCTCGGACTTCGGGGAGCGCGAGATCCTCGGGCAAAAAGGAAAGGTCGGCGGCACC
>CAMZBE010000218.1 GCA_947304475.1 uncultured Clostridia bacterium | reverse complement strand
CGGCGCCGGAAAAACCACGTTCATCAAGTTGCTGGCGGCGATCTTTCAACCGACGAGCGGAACCGTTTATTATAACGGACATCGGTTGGACGATTTGAAGATGAAATCGTATTGGGACAAGATCGGCGTCGTTTTTCAGAACCACCAGGAGTTCGCGATGTCTATTCTTGAAAACATCCTGTTGGGAAAGCAGAACGACGACGAAACCAAAATCTGGGATGCTCTGTCAAAGGTTGGATTGGAAGATAAAATACGCGAAAACCCGAATCAGTTGAATTTGCAGTTAACACGGAACTTCGATAAGAAGGGCATGGATTTTTCAGGGGGAGAAAGACAGAAACTCGCCATCGCCAGACTGTTGACGAAGGAATCCGAACTGTATGTTTTTGATGAACCGACCAGCGCTCTGGATCCGCGGTCGGAGGATCTGTTATACTCCAGTATCTCTCAGATTCCTTCGGACAAGACAGTCATTATGATTTCGCACAGACTGTCGAGCATCACGTACTCGAACAGAGTCATTTTCTTTAAGGACGGGGAAATACTTGCCGATGGAACGCACAAGGAACTCTTGTCGTCGTGCAGTGAATACAGAGAGTTGTATGAAATGCAATCGAGCAAGTATCAGGTGAGTTAAATAACGTCAAACATAGGGACGTTCCTTTTTCTTTGTGGCGTTCCATAAGGCTTATCCGTATTAACCGACGTCGTGCCTTGGCACAGTCCGTCGGGTTTGAATGAGGTTATTATATGTCGGACGGAGTAATGTTGCCTATCACGGATCAAGTTCCGTTTCATGCTTTTCAAAAGCGCGGATTTGAAGCAGCGATGTTGCTTGCAACAGATGCGAATGGTATGGAGTTTTTTTACAACACCTGTATCAATTGCGTCTTTAGACATCGAGAAGGGAAGAAAGTGTTTGATTTTACCCACGAATACACCCCATGGTCTCTTCTGAAGGACGTGTTCTATACGCATCTGCACGAATTTGATTCTCACAACGTTTCTGCCGATTCGATCATCTCGTCTGCAAAGAACTATTTAGATCAAGGGGTATACGTATCCGGGCATTTTAACGAGAAATTCATTCCACATAAGAGTTCATATCAAATACGGGATTACGGACAACAATCGTTTTGAGTTTTACACGATAGACTTCTCGGATTTCGCAAATGGATTCCTCGGCTTAGACAAATGCAGACTGTATTTGTATTACCGCAATCACAATCAACCGATCTCCTTGGATCTTGAAGCGCTCCTGAACGAGTTGGAAGACTATATACGTTCCGACTATACCGTAAATAACGAACTGTGGAAGCATCCGGGGTATTACTACGGCGTGCAAGCGATGAAAGCCTTTTGGTCCAGTATCCGAATGCTTGTTTACAGAGGACGCGTCTTGGACGTTCGCTACAGCCGCTTTTTCTTCGAGCACAAAGAACTGATGCAGAAGCGCCTGGTTTTTCTTCACGAAAAAGGATATATCAAGGACTACTCGAAAGAGTATTCGACCGTCGTTGAAAAAGCAAAAACCATTCACCTTATGTTTTTGAAGTACAACTATACACGGAGGCAGGAGATCGTCGAATCCATCATTCAAAAACTGAACGAGGTGAATCAGTTGGACGAAGAAGTGCTGTTGAACGTGTATTACGAACTGAAAACACAAATCACGATCGAGAAAAAAACGAGGTATCAGAATGGATAAACGGATTCTTCCGATAGAGACCTCTCCTTTGCTGATCTCCGATTTCGATCATTCCGAAGTCACCGGCGTCATCCTTGCGCAGGCAAAAGCATTCGGGAAAGACGTTACGCCTTGGTTATGTGGGCAGATGGCGAATTTTCGTTTGAAAACGGACTTGTTTGGGAAGCGGGATACCGATTATCCGGAATGGTGTTCCGAACAAAAAATCATCTTCAAATATAGTTTTCAGTCGGACACCCGGATGCCTTTCTGGAACAGCGTTTCCGTTCAGGATATGCTTATCGAATCGATCTGCAGAGACGAGTATCTTTGCGCAGTTATGAACGCCGGGCATCTTTCAAGCGACGCCGGTTACGGAACGTTTTCCCGCAATATTAGAGTTCTTATCTACGGTTTTGACCGGACGAAGAAAGAGTTTTATTACGCAAGGTTTTTCCCGTCCGCTCCCATAACTCTCTGCGTCGCGTCTTTTGAGGAAGCGGTAAAGGCGATCAGCGAGAGGGAGGATCATCGGGTTGAATGGGATGGCATTCGATTCAACCCGGAATTTGCATATGAACTGGATGAAACGGATCTGTGCAGAGATCTTTTTGACTTCATTACGCCAAGAGACAAGTATACTCCCATTCAGCACGTATCAACTCCGTTCAACGGAATTGATTATTTAGGTTTTTTCCGGATGTATCTGTGCCGCATGGGCGTAGATCACGAATACATTGATCGCGGTCTGTTCGCCTCCATTTACGACTATCAATCCTTGCTGTGTATCAGATTGAAGTATATGAAAGAAAACGGGATTTTACCGGCGGATAGCGTAGATCCACATATAATGCAACTTCAGCAACTGTCCGGGGCGTTCCTGACGGGTTGTGTTTCTTATAACCGGGAGCACAACGAGAACACTTTGAAACAGATTATCGTCGATTATGATCAAATCGCGGATATTGATCTTCGAGTATCCGAAGAAATGTGGCGGGCGCTGAAAGCGCGCGTTCCGGTATACGAACCGGAAATATACCCGTTCCCTTGGCCTTTTCGTATATAAAGAAATGAGGAGTGAATTTCACTCCTCATAATTTATCCTTATCTTTGGGCAGACTCTCATCAAAAACTTTGTCCATGCCGTTTGTGTTCATTGTGTCTTTGCCTTGAAGCAATCGTCTTGTATCGGTACATGCAGAAAAAACAAATCCAAACCCCTTTCATACTCCAAAATATACACAATTGGTTTTAAAAAATTCATATTTTATATCAAATGTCAAAAAAATATTCTTATTTTCTATTGACAACTGCGTAAAATTGAATATAATAAAATATGGACATAGATTTCTTCAACGATTATATGGTGGTTCAATTTACAATGTTTGAAATC
>CAMZBE010000217.1 GCA_947304475.1 uncultured Clostridia bacterium | reverse complement strand
AAGGTCGAGACCGCCGCGTACGAAACGCCGGCTTGCCCGGTTACGCCGCCCGCAACCGCCAAGGGATCGGACGGCGCGACCCTCTCCTTCTTCGGATGGGACAAGAAGATCGCGCCCGCGACGAGAAACGCGATCTATACCGCGTGGTACGGGAGCGAGGGCGACGTTTCGGTTCTTCCGGCAAAGGACGGCGCGCAGGCGATCCTTACGATGACCTACGACCGGAACACGACGAATCCGAGCGAGTCCGAATGGGTGCTTCGGATGCACGACACCTACGGAATCCGGGGAACGAATATGCTGATCGTCGGCAGACTGGACGCCGCGATGACGGAGGGATGGAAAAAGAACTTTGCCAGAGGAACGCTCGACGCCGGCTGCCTCGGTATGAAACACGAAACCGCCAGAGTCGAGACTACGCAGGCGATCTATCGAAACGAGATCGTCGATTCCAAGTACCTTATTGAAAAACTGTTCCTGGACCAGAGCGCCATCTGTTTTGCGTCTCCCTACGCGGCACTGCGGGATTTCAGTTATGCGGAAAACCCGGACGGAACGCCCGACAAAACCAAGAAGATCTACGACGGCGGCTCAAAAAAGATAGCGCGCGAGACCTACTACGCGGTCCGCAACGGCACGAAAGGGCTGAATACGCTCGATCCCGGCTGCACCGAAGAGGCGGGCGGCTGGTACAACCTGATGGTGCAGTGGTTCTATAACAATAACACACGCGGTCAGACCGTAGCGGAGAGAGCCGGTTGGATCGACAACGCCGTCCAAAAGGGCGGCTGGCTTCTGATACTCGGGCAAGATTTTCTCTGCAGCACCGACGACCTCAGCATCACCCAAAAGGAGGGCGAAGCGTTTTTCAGGCACGCCTCGACCTACGTTCAATCGGGCGAACTCTGGTCGGCGACCTTCGTCGAGGCGACCAAATATATCCGCGAGCGTCAGAGCGCGACCGCGTACCGCCGTATGGAAAACGGCGTGCTCTACGTCGGGCTGAAACTCGACCGCACGACGCCCGACGGCAAACCCCTCGACGAGAGCATCTTCAACTATCCCCTGACGATCAAGGCGCGCGTCCCCGCTGGTTGGAACTCCGCGTCCTACGAACTGAACGGAAAGACCGTCACGGCAAACGTCCAGACCGATCCCGCAAACAACCAGAAATACGTACTGGTGAATATCGTCCCCGGCGGGGACGGCGCAGTCTCGACGGTCACCGTTACCCGCGTGAATTGACGCACGGACGCACCCCTCTCGGGGAGCAATCGAAAGCAAATAACTGGATAAATTCGCGCATTGAACGGAAAAGCGAAAAATGGTATAATTAATAGTGTAAAGAAACGCTGTTTTTGCAGGAAGGGGGGAGCCCGTGAAAAAAAGCATCGCGCTGACGCTCTGTCTGGTACTGCTCTTCCCCTGCCTGTTTTCTTTTGCGTCCTGCGGCGGGAACGGCGTTGATACCGCCGCGCCGTCGGACCTTCCTCGTCGGGAAAAACGAATACAAGATCACAGCCGTGCCCGGGAGCGTTCCCGCGTGCCCCGTTGATCCCGTCGAAGCCGTAGCCGAAAATTACGCCGTCCGGTTCATCGGATGGGACAAGGAGATCGTTGCCGTGACCGAAGACACGACCTACACCGCCATTTACGGGAGCGGCGCCGAGATCCTCGCCGCCAGGAACGGGGCGAAGGGCATCTTCACCATGACCTACGACGACGCCCAGTACGACACCGCGAAATGGGTGAACGAAAAGAATAAGAAATACGGACTGAAAGGTTCGTGTATGCTGATCGCGGGCTGGACGAGAGTCACGAACAACCTTTCGGGCTGGACTGCCCTCTTCTCCGACGGGACGCTGGAGCCCGAGAGCCACAGTATGAACCACGACACGCTCCCCGCCGAAGGGAGCGGCAAGTTCGCGGAAATGAAGGGAAACAACACGCAGCCGAAGTACAAAGTCGAACTGGTCGACGCGAAAACGCGTCTTCGGGAATACTTCTCCGGCAGCGATATCCTGTGTTTTGCCCCGGCAAGCAACGTGCTCTCGACCTACAGTTTCGAGGTCGGAGCGAACGGACAAGCCGACCTCTCGCGCACGCTTGCGGACGGCGGGGCGGAAAAAGTCGCGCAGGAAACCTACTACGCGATCCGGCAGGGCGCCCGCGGCATCCAGTCGTTCGATCCCACGCCCGGCTTCGAGGCGGGGGGCTGGTACAACCTCAAAATGCAGGGGTTCTCCTCGTTTGAAGGGGAGGAAAAACTGATCGCGGGCAAGCGTTGGCTCGATCAGGCGGTCACGGAACCCGGTTGGCTGATCGTGATGTGCCACGGGATCGACGGTCCCAACGCCAGGGGCACCTCGCCGCTTGAGATCAGCGAGGGGGACGCCGACAAATTTTTCGCCTACGCCGGGGAGTACGTTCGATCCGGCGAACTCTGGTCCGCGACCTTCGGAGAGGCGACCAAGTACCTTCGCGAAAGGCAGAATACCACCGTCACCGAACGCTGTGAGAACGGCAATATCTACGTCGAAATGAAGATCAACCGGACGTGCTCTGACGGCAAATATCTGGACGAGGGCGTCTTCAACTATCCCCTGACCGTCGAGGTGCGCGTTCCCGAGAACTGGCACACCGTCTCTTACCGGGTGAACGGAAAGAACGAGACCGCGAGCGTCTACGTCAAAAACGGCGCCGCCTACGCGATGGTGAACCTGGTCCCGGGCGCCGACGGAGCCAAGACCTGGACCGCGATCGGGTTCGTGAACTGAACGGTCCACGCCGTTTTTCGATCCGCTTTTCCACACCCGTTTTCAAAAGGAGTTTTTTGCCGTGAAACGTTTGCTTTCCTGTTTTCTGTCGTTCGCTCTGCTCCTTCCCTGTCTTCTGATCCTTTTCTCCTGCGGACCAAGCGGAGAGGGCGTCACCGTCACGTTTTCGGTGAACGGCACCAAGACCAAAGTGACCGTCGAGCCGGGCGAGATCCCCGCGTACCCGGGCGAGACGAGTTGGGAAACGTCCGAACATTACTATAAGATCACCGGCTGGGACAAGGAATTTGCCCCGGCGACCGAAAACGTCA
>CAMZBE010000216.1 GCA_947304475.1 uncultured Clostridia bacterium | reverse complement strand
CGGTGGGGTATTTCGTTTCCTACTACGATTACTATCAGCCCGAGGCGTACATTCCGGGCAAAGATATGTATATCGAGAAGGACGCGCTGATCAACGACGATATCGACAAACTTCGTCACAGCGCGACCTCCTCGCTTTTCGAGCGCCGTGACGTCATCATCGTTTCGAGCGTCTCGTGCATCTACTCGCTCGGCGATCCCGAGGAATACGAAGGACTGCTGGTTTCGGTGCGCGAGGGGCAAAGGCTCCGGCGCGAGGACCTGATTTCGCGGTTGGTCGCGATCAACTACGAACGCAACGATATCAACTTCGTCCGCAGCAAGTTCCGGGTTCGGGGCGACGTGGTCGAGATCTTCCCCGCCTCGTCGGGGGAAAAGGCGGTGCGCGTCGAGTTCTTCGACGACGTGGTGGACCGGATCTCCGAGATCAACGTCCTGACCGGCGAGTTGATCCGGGGACTCGAGTACGCCGCGATCTTCCCCGCCAGCCACTACGCCGTGTCGGGCGACCGCCGCGAAAAGGCGCTCGGGGAGATCGAAGCCGAGATGGTCGAACGCGTCGAATACTTCAAGAGCCAGAACAAACTGCTCGAAGCGCAACGGATCGAGGAACGCACCAAATACGACCTCGAAATGCTGCGCGAAGTGGGGTTCTGCTCGGGGATCGAGAACTATTCGCGCGTCCTCTCGGGCAGAGAACCCGGTTCGATGCCCTATACCCTGCTCGATTACTTCCCGCGCGACTTCCTGTTCTTCGTCGACGAGTCGCACGTCACCATCCCGCAGGTGCGGGGCATGAGCGGCGGCGATACCGCGAGAAAGAAGAACCTCGTGGACTACGGTTTCCGGCTTCCGTCGGCGTACGACAACCGCCCCTTGAAATTTCCGGAATTTGAAGCCAAAATCGGGCAGACGGTGTTCGTCAGCGCGACGCCCGCCGAATACGAGCGCGAACATTCGACGGCGGTGGTCGAGCAGATCATCCGCCCGACGGGGCTGATCGATCCCGAGATCTTCGTCCGTCCCGTCGAGGGGCAGGTCGACGACCTGATCGGCGAGATCAAGCGCACGGTCGGCGACGGGGGCAAGGTCCTGGTGACCACCCTGACGACCAAGATGGCGGAAGATTTGACCGACTACTTCTCGACGCACGGCATCCGCGTCCGCTATATCCACCACAACGTCGAGACCATCGAGCGTATGGAGATCATACGCGACCTCAGACTCGGGGTGTTCGACGTGCTGGTCGGGATCAACCTGCTCCGCGAGGGGTTGGATATCCCCGAGGTATCGCTGGTCGCGATCCTCGACGCCGACAAGGAAGGATTGCTCCGCTCCGAGACCTCGCTGATCCAGACCATCGGGCGGGCGGCGCGCAACGTCAACGGACGCGTCGTGATGTACGCCGACACCGTCACCCGCTCGATGCGGGCGGCGATCGACGAGACCGAACGGCGGCGGAAGATCCAGACCGCGTATAACGAGGCGCACGGCATCACCCCGCAGTCGGTGTCGAAGAAGGTGCGCGAGGTCATCGAGATCAGCAGACGGGCGGCGGAGGATTCCCCGCTCGGCAAACTCCCCGGCGCAAAGAAGAAGATGACCGCCAAGGAAAAGGACAAGATGATCGCGACGCTGACGACCGAAATGAAGGACGCGGCGGCGCACCTCGACTTCGAGACCGCGGCGTTCCTCCGCGACCGGATCCGCGCGCTGCGCGAGAGCAAATAAAACCGCAGAAAAACATCTGCAACGGGCGGATCCGCCGCCCGTTCGTCACGCAAAGGAAAGGACTCTTATGGCATTCTTACAGTTACAGGGGATCGGAAAGATCTACGTATCCGAGGGAAACGTCACGGTGGGTATCCGGGGCGTCGACCTCTCGTTTGAACGCGGCGAATTCGTCGCGATCACGGGGCGCAGCGGATCGGGTAAATCCACGCTGCTGAACGTCATCAGCGGTATGGATACCTACGAGGAAGGCGAACTCACGATCGAGGGAAACCCCACCTCGCATTACCGCCAGCCCGACTGGGAGAAATACCGCGAAAAGTATATCTCCTTCGTTTTTCAGGACTACAACATCATCGACAGTTACACGGTGCTCGAGAACGTCGAACTCGCCCTGATGCACATTCCCGACAGACGCGAACGGCGGCGGCGGGCGATTGAACTGCTCGACCGCGTCGGCATGAAAGGACATCTGAAACACAAGGGCAGTAAACTGTCCGGCGGGCAGAAGCAACGGACGGTCATCGCCCGCGCGCTCGCAAAGGACAGCCCGATCATCTTAGCGGACGAGCCGACCGGCAACCTCGACGCCCAGACCTCGCGCGAGATCGTTTCCCTGCTCCGGGAGGTGTCGCGCGACAAACTGCTGATCGTCGTGACGCACAACTTCGAGCAGGTCGAGGAGTACGCGACGCGGCACGTCCGCGTCTTCGACGGCGCGATCGAGTCGGATCAGATCATCGCCCCCCCGACGCCCCCCGAAGTCCCCGAAGCGCAAGCAAAGGAGAGCGAACCGCTGCCCGAAAAACGGTCGAAGAAACAATCGGGCAACGTCGGAAACGGCGTTCTGCTCGGGGCGACTATGTTCCGCGCCACGCCAAAACTCTCCGTGTTCCTTTGTTTTCTGCTTCTCGTCGGGACCATCGCGGTCTCGCTCATCACCTCTCTGACCGCCAGCGCGTGGGATCTGCTCAAGCCGTCCTATATGTTCCGGCATATCGACGGGCGCGCGGTCGTGGTCACGCGCACGGGCGATCCCGTGAAGACCGCGGATATGAACCTGCTCGCCGCCAAGTACGGCGCTGTCAAAGCCGTCCGCTACGACTACCTCTACGACCAGACCGGTTCCTTCTGGGATTGGGATACCAACATCGAGTTCCCCTACGTATTCTCGGAAAACGGCAACCGCACCCCCAAAATCGGGCGCGCGCCCGAGGGGATCATGGAGGCGCACCTGTATCTTCCGATCTCCGCCGCTTCCTATTTCGGGAAAAAGTCGATCGAATCGGAGAAGTTCGAGGTCCGGTTCGATCAGACGCCCGTATACCTTACCGTCACGGGGGTCACCTATTTCGTCGA
>CAMZBE010000215.1 GCA_947304475.1 uncultured Clostridia bacterium | reverse complement strand
GCCGAGGCAAGTTGAAAGGTCTTTCCCCCCGGGGCGGCGCAGAGATCAAGCGCCCGGCATCCCCGCGGGATCAGCCCCTCCGCGACCGCCGCCGCGACCGGCAGCATCGCCGCCGGTTCCTGCAGATAGAACGCCCCGGCGTGGTGGAGCGGGTGCCGCCCGATCCGTTCGTCGGTATCGAGAAAGAAGGCGCCCTCGATCCCGGGGATCGCACGGACCGGAAGGTCGGCAAGATGCGTCTCTCCCCCGACGGCGTTTGCACGCAGCCCGCGAACAGGCGGAGCGTCCATTTCGCGAAGGAAATCCCCGAACCGCTCTCCGAGGATATCTTCCATCCTCGAAAGGAACTCGCCCGGCAGTTCCCTTTCATCCGTGATCGCGTTCTTTGCCATGCCGCACCTCTTTTCTTTACTGCGTTTATTATACTCCGTTTCTACAAGAAATACAAGTCCCGTCTCGCGCCGCGCTTGCGCGGCATATCGCGTCCGAAGGATGTACCATTGCCGGCGAGATCGCAAGAAATACAAACTTTGTTTGCATAAAATGCCATTTCCGGAGCATCGTATCTTGCAAATCGGAAAGAAAAGCAATCCGGCAAAACCGTGCCTCGCGCGTTGCCGAAAACGGCGCCGTTACAAGGAATTTCGGCGCTTTTTTTGATCTTGTCTGCGGGCATCGGACGCGAATTGTTCCGTCTTTTTGAACAGTTTCGGGAGCGGCGTTTTTGGTGATCCTGCCATATTCTGTTTTCGGGGCAGTTGTCAATTGAAAAGACAACTGATCTCTGGTATAATTGAAGAAAAAGAATGATCGAAAAGAGGAAACCGGATTGAAACGTTTATTTGCGATTGCCCTCGCGATCCTTCTCTCTGTCGCGACGCTCTCGTCCTGCGCGGCGACCTTCTCCGGTTCGTCGAAAACGAACGGACAGATCACCGAACCTCCCGGTTCGAGCGGCGTACAAGATACAACCGACGGGGAAACGGATCTTCCCGGGGAAACGACCGGAACCGAAACCGCCCCGGCACAAACGGGCGACGGGTACTCGAAGAATTACTGACCTCGCGCCGAAAAAACCAAAAAACCGTTTTATATAGATGAGCAAGATGAGCAACATCTTTATTTGAGAAGGAGAAACCAATGAAAAAGAGACTGTTAATCCTGATTTTCGCGGCGGTCATAGCGATTCCCCTGATTACTATGATCGCGATCCGCTCGTCGGCGGACGACGTCACGTATTACAATATCTCTTCCTATCAGGACCTCGTCGACAACAAGTCGCATTACGCCGATCCGAACGCCGTTTTCAGACTGACGGCAGATATCACCGTGAGCGGGGACGGATCCGGAGCGAGAGCCGACTTTTCCGCGACCTTCGACGGACAAGGGCACACGATCTACAACTGTCAAGGCGCGTTCCTGTACCTTATCAACAGCGCGACCTTCAAGGACGTCACCATCTCCAATAAAACGGCTGCCGCGGGCTCCACGTTTACCGCGACCAATTCGGTTTTCGGAAGTATCGGGAACGGCGACCCGCTCGGAACGGTCACGGTCGAAAACGTGACGGTCACCCGAACCGTGTCAAACAACGGTGCAAGCGTAGGCATTCTTTTCAACGGTTTGTGGCAAAACGAAGACGGCGGAAAAGTTGTGATCCGGGATTGCTCCTGTACGGGAACCGTGACCAACACCCACGAAAAAGAGTCTTCCATCAGTTCCGGCGGCTACGTCGGAGCGGTGGGTTACCGCATAGAACTGGAATTCACGAACTGCGACGCGTCGGTCACGTTCGGCCAGGGAACCGGTAACGACAGCGGTCTTGACCGTCCGTTGGTGGGGCTTGCGGAATCCCCGAAAAACGGCGTCACCGTCCACGTTTCCACGCAGTCGCAGCTGACGGCGGCGGCGAAAACCGCGAACGCGAATAAAGTGCTCTGCAAAAAAATGAAGATCAATCTGACGGAAGATCTGACGATGGACGGCAACTGGGCGCCGGGTGATTTCTACGGCTCCTTCGACGGACAGGGACATACCGTTTACAACCTGACAGCCGATAGTTTCCTCTGGCCGATGTACGGCGCGACCTTTGAGAACTTTACCGTCTCGAACAAGACGGCGGCGGACGGATCGGATATGACGCTCACGGGAACGAAATCCGTTTTCGGGAGCATCGGTTCGGGAGACTGCCCCGCCGGCAACACCGTTACCGTTCGGAACGTTCACAACGAGCGGAACGTAACCATGAGCAAAGACGACTATCTCGGCGCGTTTTTCCGCAATCTGGCTCCGGCGGGAACCGTCGTGATCGAGAATTGCACCAACAGCGGCTCCTATAATCAAGGTAGCAAGACCTGTATCCTCGGCGGCTTTGCGGGCAAGGTCGGGGGCGGGAAGATCATGCTGATCAACTGCTTCGACAGCGGCGATATTACCGCGGCTACGGCGGGCGGCTTGATCGGCGACGCGGGCAGCAGCGCCTGCAAGATCACGCTCGTCGGGTGCGGCGTTCACGACTGCACGGTCGGCGCGAACGCGGGGAGCGGTTCTGCGGCTTCGCTCGTCGGGACCTGCTCTCCCGGAGAACTCACGACCTACGTTCTGAACGCTTACAGCTGTTCCGCCGTCAACGTCAATATCGTCGCCGCGACCGCGCGTAAGCTTATCGGCGTCGCGAGCGCAGAGGAGAACACGAGACCCGGCGCCTACAACTGCGAAGTGACGGGCGTTCAAAAGAACGGATCCGCCTCGTGGGACGGAAACGCAAATAAAGATCTGAATATCGTCGGGGAGAGCGGCGAAGGCGCTCTGCTCCGGACCGTGAACTTCCACGCGGACGGATACAATCCCGACTTCATGACAACCAGCAACGACGACGCGACGGCGGAGATCCTCGGCGATTCTTCCGTGCGCCTCACCGTGAAAAACGAGGGCAACAAGCGCGCCATGTGGGGCGACTATCTGGTCGAACCGCTGCCGTTATACGACGGCGTACAGTACACTTTCGTTTTCGACCTGACCTTCGGCAACGGGAACGTCGCCTTCGGTATCCAGACGGACGGCAACGTCTCTCTCTTGCTCGACGGGGACGGC
>CAMZBE010000214.1 GCA_947304475.1 uncultured Clostridia bacterium | reverse complement strand
AGCGCTGTGTATGAGTGAACCGACCTACAAACTCGAACAGTTCGAGGGCCCGCTCGACCTGCTTCTTTCGCTGTGCCAAAAAAACAAAGTCGATATTACCGATATCCCGATCGCCCTGATCTGCCGTCAGTATCTGGACTATCTCGCCGAGGCGGAACGGATGGATATGGACGTCGCCGGCGAGTTTATCGTCATGGCGGCGGAACTGATGTCGATTAAGGCGAAAATGCTCCTGCCGCGCTCAGGCGAAAATATGGATGATCCCCGGAAAGAACTCGCCGACGCCCTTCTGTTGCTCCAACAGGCAAAGGAAGCCGCGGCGGAACTCAAACCTCTGTACGAGGAATACTCCGGACGAATGGTCAAAGACAACGACGAGATCCCGCCGGAAAACGGCTTTCCGCTCGGTTTGGATACCGGTCTTCTGACCAAGGCGCTGAACGTCCTGCTCGCGCGCTTCAAATCGTCCGAACAACCACCCCAAACCGTGTTTGATCCCCTGATCAAGCGCCGCGTCGTCTCGGTCGAAGAAAAGATCGACGAGATCCTGGATATTTTGGAGATTCAGGAGACCGCCTCGCTCTTCTTCCTCTTAAAAGACGCGGAAAACCGCTCGGAACTGCTTGCGCGGTTCATCGGTATTCTGGAACTTATTAAACTGCAGCGAATTGTCATTACGGAAGACAACACCGGCGTCGAACCCGACGAAAGCGACGAGATATTCCTCGAACCCGACACCGGCGGGCTTCGCATCCGGTTCCGCATCAATTCCGATTATCAACCGTCTCTTGACGGAAATGTGAGTGAATACGAAGATGAAGAAGAACAAGACGGCGCCGACGCCTGAACAGGAGCGTATGGATCTTCCCGGTCTCGGTGAGAACGAAAACGAACGCCCGCAGAAGCCGGAAAACCGCCCGCTCGAAGAACCGAACAGTTATGAAGAGGCGATCGAAGCGATCCTGTTCGCCGCAGGACACCCCGTGTCCT
The DNA here is from genome assembly GCA_947304475.1 of uncultured Clostridia bacterium. GTDB lineage: Bacteria > Bacillota > Clostridia > Oscillospirales > CAG-272 > UBA1740. The sequence continues at coordinate 2,106 of CAMZBE010000214.1, read as the reverse complement.
ACGAGGCGCTGGCAAAAACCTTTGATCTGACTGCTCAGATTATCCGAAAAACCGTAAAAGAATACGCCGACAAGTACAATCATTCCAAAGTACCGCGCGGGGTGATCCTGCTGGCTCTTGACGAGGAGTGTCAACTTTGTACGAAAGCCGAGTATCTCGCATATATCCGCTATGCGCTGGGTATTCGCCGGAACGGTACGCTTTCTGCGTCCACGCTCGAAACTCTGGCGATCGTCGCGTATCATCAGCCGGTCACCCGCGCCTATATCGACGCGGTGCGCGGAGTCGACAGTTCCTATGCCGTCTCGTCGCTCGTTGAACGCGGCCTGATTGAGGCGAAAGGTCGGCTCGACGCCCCGGGACGCCCCGTTCTGTTCGGGACGACCTCATCCTTCCTTCGCTGTTTCGGTCTTGACTCGATCGACCAGTTGCCTGATCTTCCGAACGAAGAGATCGCCGCGGTCTTTCAGACCGTTCAGGATCGTTTCGACGCAGAGGAGATTGATCCCAACCAACTCACCATTGAAGACGCCGAAGCACGAGCGGCCTTCGAAAACGAACACCCCGAGGAACCCGAAACAAAAGAGAATGCTCCCGAAGAAGTTCCCGAGGGAGAGGAACCCGAATTCACCGGCGACGACGAACCAGGTCTGCCCTTTGCCCCTGCTGAGACCGTGACCGACGCGTCCGACGATGATCTGCCCGAGGCGACGCCAGAATTGATCCTCGGAGAATAAAACCAACGTAACGAACCGTAAGCGAAAGGAGATGACCGTATGCACCCGGCGCTGATCGTGCTGATCGTGATCGCATCGCTCGTTCTCCTGATCGTGCTTCTGCTCCATTCCCGGATCCGCGTCCGCGTCATCTACAACGATAAGACCTTTACCGCCTACGCGTACTGGCTGTTTCTTCGGTTTGACCTGAACTCTGACGACGAGGACTCGTCGCTTCTCTCGGAGGAGTTGCTCGGAAGCGGTCTGTTTAAGGACGAGACCGCAACAGAACGGCAAACACAAGGCAAAACCATCCCCGTTACGTGGAAGATCGAGCGCATCACGCGTATTCTTTCCCGGCTCTTCAACCGTCTTCCTGAGGTTCTGACGCTCAAAACGCGGCGCGTAATCGTTACGGTCGGCACCGACGACGCAGCAAAAACCGCCCTGCTCTACGGCGCAGTCAGCACCGGGCTTGCGGCTCTTCTCGAATTGATCGACCGCGCCATCGCAACCGTCAAAACAGGTGATCGCGACGTTGTGGACGTACGCGCCGATTTCGTCGGCGGGAAAACGACCTTCGATATCAATATTCTTCTCGTTTTGCACCTGTTCACGTATCTTAAGTTCCGCTTCCTGAACACGATTTAAAAGAACCCAAAACGTCTATTATTCCCGAAAGGAAACGATACAATGGAAATCAAGGAAAACTCCAATCTCTCCGAACTGATCGGCAACTCGCTGAAGAGTTTGAAGGAACTCTCCGACTCGGAGTCCATCGTCGGTTCTCCGATCGTTACGGCATCGGGCGTGACCGTGATCCCCGTCTCGAAACTCTCGATGGGCTTCGTCGGCGGCGGTCTCGATTACGGAAAGAAACTGAAGGCGAAACCCGACGTTAAGGAATACTCGGAGGGCAAACCCAACTTCGGCGGAGGCGGCGGAACCGGCGTTTCGCTCGTTCCGGTGGCTTTTCTCGTCATCTCTCCCGAAGGAAAAGTCTCGGTGCTCCCGATCGTAAACGAGGCGTCCAACGACACCTTCACGAAACTGGTTGAGCAGGTTCCGACCATCGCAGAGAAGGTAAAATCCTTCTTTGCCGACAAGAAAAAGAAAAAGCAAGCCGAAGCCGATCAAACCGAAGCGTTCGGCGATACGGCGGAAACCGAGGAAGAAGAAGGCGAATAAGATACCGAATGACCGAAACGCGCGGCGGGGACAATAAAGGCAAAACTTCAGATGAAGGAGACCTTTTCCCGTGCGTTTCAGATGCGTTCTTATCTTTTTGCTGATTCTTTCTTTCGTTTGCCGTGCCTTCCCCGCTTCTGCGAAAGAACAGAAAGGCGCGCCGGAGATTTCCGCCGCGTCCGCTATGCTCTGTCTTCCTGCG
>CAMZBE010000213.1 GCA_947304475.1 uncultured Clostridia bacterium | reverse complement strand
ATCAAGCACCCGTCAGAGTGCCAAAGCAACACACGATCATTTAAAATCTATAATTTAAATATTTAAAGAAATCCTTGGAACAGTATTCTTTCAATCATCAGCAAAAAACCAATCAATTAAGAGCACGGAGAATAATTCCTTTCTCTTTTATTTCTCCCTATTTATAAAGAGTTGCCTTAAACGATTCGTTGCTTTTTCGGAAATGATCTGATAAAATAGATGTAACAGATTATTACTTGGAGATAAATCGTCATGTGTGAACCGAGGATAGATTATTATACGGAACTGATTCAAACGGTTATTTACCTTGCCGACGTCAAAGACAAGATCAAACAAAACGTCTGCAACCGCACGTATTGTGACGCGATCGATCTTTTTTTCACCAACTTCAGAAATCACGCTGCCGTATCTTCTACCCGTGAAATGATTCAAAACAAGTACTTTCGGTACAGCCGCCCGCACAGAGCAGCCGCACGTTTTGACCAGTTGCTCGAAGAAAAAACGGATTTGACCGAATGGGCTAAACGGATCAAAGAGTTTGAGGAAGCATCGGATTTCGCCGGCTTTTTCAAAAGAATGAGAGCGTATTACGACGGTATTCTGAAAGAGGTCACGGTTTGCCCCGTAAACGATTGGAAAAAGTATATCGACGACTACTTCGGCGCTTGTTCAGACCTGAATGTGATCGTTTGTCTTCTGGACGGCAATTACGGCTTCGTCGAAGACGGAAAAGCGTTCATCGTATGCTGCGTGCCCTTATATACAGAGAACGGTCCGACGATTTTTACAGAAAGTTCTTTTGCCAAAGGGATCGCGCACGAGTACGCCCATTGCTTCGTCAATCCGATCGTCGAAAAACACCAGGAAAAACTGAAGGACCACGCCGACTTCTTTCACCGGCACAAGGATATGTTCTCATGCTATAACGTAGATTACGCCGTCGTCAACGAGTATTTTGCACGAGCATTCGCCATACGGTTTATGGAGAAGATGAGTTTTGAGGATTTCGATCTGATAGCGGAATACGAAAGACAAAGGAAAACGTTTCCTTATATAGATCGATTCACAAAGAGTTTGAAAAGATACGAGCGTTCCACCGACAGTTTTGAAGATAATTATTTGTCCGAACTGCCCGGTTTATTGCGTTGAGACAAAAAACAAGAATGAAAAGACCAGCACCCATCCGAGTGCCCAATAAATAATTCTGTTTAATATTCGATTTTGGTTACTACTACCCCGCCAAACAGGGCGGGCACCCTCGCGAGGGGGTGCCCGCCCTGTTTGGCGGAGACGAAGCGCCGCTTCGAATCTCGATCCTTCGCTCGCTCAAAACTCCACGGTCTCGGTTTTCAGGTCGCAGTAGACCTCTGCCGTTTTGCATTTGAATTTCAGGACGCAGTAATCGGGATCGGTGACGCCCTGCTTGTAGAACAGTTTATCCCCGAAACGCCAGATCGCGTCCTTGGTCGGTTGGTCGGTGCAGACTTCCATCTCCCCGGCGATCGTGACGCCCCGATACTTGAACAACCCGCGCCGGTAGAAATAGACGCACGCCTTGCCGTCTGCAAGGAACTGCCTGACCTTTTTGGACGAAGTGTTGGTCGAGAAAAAGAGTTCGCCGTCCCCGATCTTACGCGGGGCGAGCATCGCCCGCACGACCGGGTATCCCGACTCGTCGACCGAGGCGAGGAACGCGGTCTTCCGTTTTGATACGAACCGGAGCACTTCGGTTTTATCCATTGTCTTTTACTCCGAACTTCTCGTTGTAGGCGCGGATGCTCCGGGCGATCACCTCGCGCGCGGCGACGTGTCCCTCGGTTTTGGTAACGTAGGTCTTCTTCCCTTCCAGTTGCTTGTAGACCGTGAAGAAGTGCTCCATCTCCTGCATCATGTGTTCGGGCAGTTCGTGGATCGACTTGTAACCCGAATACGACGGATCGCTGAAAGGCAGGGCGATGATCTTTTCGTCCATTTCCCCGCTGTCTTCCATCGAGATCACGCCGATCGGGAAGCAACGCACCAGAGAGCAGTTCAGAATGGATTCGGAACACATCACCAGAACGTCCAGAGGATCCCCGTCCTCGGAGAGCGTGCGGGGAATGAACCCGTAGTTGGCGGGATAGTGGGTGGACGTGTAGAGCACGCGGTTGAGGATCAGCATCCCCGTCTCTTTGTCAAGTTCGTACTTCTGCTTTTGCCCCTTGGTGATCTCGATATACGCGATAAAATCGTTCGGCGAGATACGCTCGGGGGAAATGTCGTGCCAGATGTTCATCGGTTGCTCCTTTGAAAAAAATCGGGACGGGCGCCGTCGGAGGACGGCGCCCGCGTTCGCTTTGTACAGAACGGCAAACTTACTCGTCCTGCTCTTTTTTCGCCGCCTTTTCGGCTTTCTCTTTCTCTTCCTTTTTCTTTTCGGAGTCGGCGGCGAGTTCAATGAAGAACAGGTTGCCGAGAAGAACGGGATCGCCTGCGCCAAAATCGAGCCCTTGATCCCCGCGGGATGAACGATAATCACGATCAGCCCGACGATCAGTTCCACGAGGCAATAGGTCCCCGAAATCAGAGCGAGGGTGATCCGGAACACCGGACCGTTTTCGGTCTGCCGCGCGAACCAGGGCGTCACGATCAGAAGCAGGAACGCGACCTGGATCCAGACGTAGGCGATCCAGACCGACTGGGGATGCGTCGATCCCGAAATCAAGAAGAACAGAAGGTTGAACAGGATCAGGGGGATCGCAAAAAATGCGCAGAGGAGAGCACGTTTTCTCATATCGTTACCTCGCTTTTTCGGTCGTGGTCATTCGGGGGAAGGGGTTCCCCCGCTTTCATTGTATAATCGTTTGCCGATTTTGTCAAGAGAAATCGGAACGATCGCGTGTCGGACGGCGCCCGCCGGGGGAGCCGTACCGGTTCATTTCTCCCGGTGCGCCGGGGTTTCGGAGAAGAATTTTTTATACATTTTATAGAAGTTGGCGTAGTTGTCGTAGCCGATCGACCGCGCCGCTTCCTTCGCCGGCATCTTGTTACGGATCAGGTCGGCGGCGAAAACGATCTTTTTCTGCAGAATATACTGTTTGACCGAAATGTTCATCTTACGGCGGAAAACGTGGCAGAGCGTCGATTTCGAG